>JBEIPX010000201.1:0-6043 GCA_040376815.1 Bradyrhizobiaceae bacterium | reverse complement strand
GGTAGGTCGTAATCTTGCCGCCAAAGATCGAGAGCAGGGGCGGCCCGCTGGCGGTGTCGAGTTCGAACACATAGTCGCGCGTCGCTGCCTTGGCCTCGCTGACGCCATCGTCATAGAGCGGCCGCACGCCGGCGTAGGTCCACACGATGTCGTTGGATGTCACCGGTTTGGCGAAATATTCGCTGACGGCGGCACAGAGGTAGGTCACTTCATCCGGCGTGATCGCAACTTTGGCCGGATCGCCGTCGTAGTCGCGATCGGTGGTGCCGATCAGGGTGAAGTCGTGCTGGTAGGGAATGGCAAAGACGATGCGGCCGTCGGCGTTCTGAAAGATATAGGCGCGATCGTGATCGTAGAGCCGCGGCACGACGATGTGCGATCCCTGCACCAGACGCACCTTGGCTCCGGCATTGACGCCGACGCCGCGCGCCAGCACGTCTTCAACCCACGGCCCGGCAGCGTTGATCAGCGCCCGCGCCCGGATCGTCTCGCGTGCTCGCGTGATCACGTTCTCGACGACGACGTGCCAGACACCGTCCGCCTGCTTCGCTTCGATCGCGCGCGTGCGGGTGCGGATCGATGCGCCGCGCTCGGCCGCGTCGCGGGCGTTCAGCACCACGAGGCGTGCGTCGTCGACAAAGCAGTCGGAATACTCGAAGCCCTTGGTGAAACGGCCCGGCATCAGCGGCCGGCCGGTTTCGTCCCGTGACAGATTGAGTGTGCGGGTCGGGGGCAGGAGCTTCCGTCCGCCAAGGTGATCGTAAAGGAACAGGCCGAGCCGCAACAGCCATGTTGGCCGCAGCCCGCTGTGATGCGGCAGCACGAAGCGCAGCGGCCGGATGATGTGAGGCGCGATTGTCCACAAGACTTCGCGCTCGATCAGGGCTTCGCGGACAAGCCGAAACTCGTAATGCTCGAGATACCGCAGGCCGCCATGGACGAGCTTGGTCGACCATGACGATGTACCGCTCGCCAAATCGTTCATTTCGCAGAGGAAAACGGAATTGCCGCGGCCGGCCGCGTCGCGTGCGATGCCGCAGCCGTTGATCCCGCCCCCAATGATGGCCAGGTCGAAAACTTGCTCGAAAACTTGCTCGAAAACCTGCTCGGACATCTGCTCCAAGGCGCTCAATTCCGGCGCTGCCGCTTCGATTCGTGTGCTGGTTGTGAATTAGACGCGAAAACGAAAGCGGTCGCAATTTCAGAGGGCAGACTGCCGGCAGCAGCCGGCGCTCATCAGGGGGAGCAGTTGTCCAGAGACGCTGATCCCGGCCGGTCGTCAGCGTTCCGGCATGCCGCGAATTTTCCGGCATGGCGCGGCGCTTGTCGACGACAACAGCACCGTCTGCGCGACGGACTTGATCCGGCCCTGTTCGGCGCGGTTGATGAAGCGCAGCGTGGCCGTCGGGAAGCGCTGGCAGAACTCCGAGAGAGTGGCAGCGGTCGCAGGGATATCGTCGCGCTTCGCAACGACGGCGATGCCGCCATCCATCAATATGTAGGCATCCTTGATGTTGTAGGAATCCGCGGCCGCAGTGCAGATCTGAAACAGACTTTTGTAGGATTGCGGCGTTTGCGGCAGATCGCCGGCCAGCCCGCCGAGAATATGATCGCGGCTAGCGACACAACCGCGATCCGATGCGGCCGCCGGAGTAAAGGCGCTCGCGACGATCATCGCGCCGAGCAGCAGCCGGATCATGTCGCCGCACCTTGTGGCAGGGCATAGGTGCGGGCCGCGCAACGCGTCCAGGACAACTCGCGCGCATGTGCAAGCGCAGCGCTGGCATAGCGGGTGCGCAAGTCCGCATTCTCCGCCATCAGCGCGATGGCCTGGGCGACCGTTGCTGTGGACGGCTCGACCAGCAGACCGGTGCGATCGGCGATGACGGCTTCCGCGACACCGCCGACCCGAGTGGCGATGCTTGGAAGTCCGGCCGCCGCAGCTTCGAGATACACGAGGCCAAAACCCTCAACACGACCGGAAACACCGTCGAGGCCGGTCATGCAGAAGACGTCGGCAGCGGCATACAAATCGCGAATGGCGCTGTCGGGCACCGGGCCGAGCTTGCGCACATCGTAGTCCGCGTCGTCGATCATGCGTTCGAGCTCGGTGACATAGTCCGCTTCGCCGTCCGGACCGATGATCAGCCACGTGATGCGGCGGCGAAGCGGCGCGGGCAACGAGGCAATGGCCGCGGCGGTGATCGTGTGCCCCTTGCGCCGGGTGAGGCGCGCGACGGTGACCAGAACAACGTTGTCCGCGGCGATATCGCACCGCGCGCGCACCGCCGGGCGTTCGGTGGTGTGCTCGAACCAGTAGTTCGAAACGCCGAGCGGCACTGCATGAATGCGCTCGGGCGCGACCTCGAAGAAGTTACGAAACAAGTTGCGGGTAAACTGGCTGTTAGCGACGATTTCGGTCGATCCGCCGAACACGTCGCAGGTGCTGATTGCAAGGCGTTTCAAGAACGTCTGCGTTTCGTAGATTTCCGTGCCGTGCAGGGTCATGATGACGCGGGCGTCCGATCGCCGCCGCGACAGCGCGACTGGAATGAAGAACGGCCAGTCGGCGGCGTGGATGATATCGTAGGGCTCGGTGCCGATCGCCTTGCGGGCCAGATAGACCTTCGCCGGCAGATCGCGCATGGAATGCAACCCGCCACGGAAGCGGCGCATCCGGAAGGCGAGCGATCGATCGTTCGAGGCAGTGTCCTGCGCATAATCGGGCGCAAACACGGTGATGTTGGCGCCGAGCGCAGCTGCTGCCGACGCGAGTTCGCGGGCATACGTGCCGATCCCGCCTTTGGCGGGCGCAAACTCGCTGGTCAACATCAGGATGTTCACGCGGATGCGCTTTGAATCGCTGTCAGGTTGGTCATGCCACGCGCGTTCTGAATCTCCTTGTGGAGCTTGAACACACGCGCGAGCTGAGTCTGCGGGGTGAAGTCGTTGATGCAGGAGGCAACCTCCGCCGGATCGATCGCGCCGGCTTCGATCAGCTCGCGCACATCGAGCAAGCGCGACGCAAGCCGATCCGCATCGTCATCCATGCTGGCGCCACGCTGCACGAGGAATCCGCTCTGGCTGTCATGAATTACTGCTTCCAGCTGGGGCAGGTGCATCGCGACGACGGGGCGGCCGACGGCAAGCGTCTCCAGCACGCATCGCGGCATGCCCTCGAATTCCGATGTCAGGATGCCGGCATGCATCTCGGCGAACGTCGCCGCCATGCCGTGCGCATCCTTGAAGCCGTGACGCACGGTGATATCGGCGATGTCGGCGAACTCGGCGAAGCGCTCCGGATCGCTGGTGCCGATGTAATGAAACTCCACCTGTCCCGGTAGCTTCGCCTTCAGCCGCGCCACGGTCTTGAACATCAACGGCGGCACCTTGAACTCGTCGAGCCGGCCCGCGAAGGCGACGCGGAACGGCTTCGTGGTCTCCGGAAACGGCTGAACCTCGAAGATGTTGGTATTCACCCAGGTCCAGAGCGTATCGATCTTGTCACGATGCGCGGGATAGGTCGCGCGGATGCGTTCGGTGATGTGCGGATTGACGCAGAGAAATTTCTCGCTGCGCGACACAGCAAAGCGTTCGCCGGTGTGATGTACAAATGCGTACTTCTTTAGTAGCGAGTCCATCTTCAGTTTCGGGACGCCTTCGCCATGGAGCATCTGTACAAACGGGGCACGAAGCAGGGCGGGAAGCCACGAAAATTCGACGCGACGCAAGTCGACTGAACACTGCCGCGTCCGGATTTCACGCGCGATGGTTCGCAGGTTACGAACGAGAGCGCCAAAGAACTGCCCGGTCAATGAGTCTCGGATCGTCTTCGATGCCTCGCGCGCCTGCTCATCGGAGTAATGCAGGATCGGCATGAAGTCGAAGGTGCGCCCTCGGAACGTCACGCGCCGGATCGTGCCGAGCTCCAGGTCTCCGGCTGAATCGACGCCGATGAACAGAATATCGGTGTCAGCCGGATGAAATGTGAGAAAGTCGCGCAAGTACGTCTCCAGACCGCCGACCTTGCGGCCGCGCGGATCGAACGGATGCATCAGGCATATCTGGTAACGGCCGCTCGCGGCGCGCGCGGGCGCTGCGGTCGAAGTCAGTGTCGCCATCGATAAATCCCCAGGTGTGCGTGAAGAATCTGCGGAATGGTTTCCGCGATAAGGCTCGGCAGCACCGCAAGGCACTGCAAATAGCGCGGACCGAGCCGGCGCGGTTCGCGAAGGGCGCGCCATGCCCATTCGAGTCCGGCATTCTGGGCAGCGAGCGGCGCACGCTCCTGCGTTTCGGCGAGAAAATCGAGCGCGGCGCCGAAGCAGAGCATGCCGAGACCGGGAATTTCATCGCGGCAGCGGATCGCGAAGATTTCCTGCCGCGGTGCACCAAGCGCCAGGATGCAAAGTCTGGCGCCAGACGCACGAATGCGCGCGATCGCAGAATCGGCGTCGGCTGAGTGGGGATCGAACGGTGCGGCGGGCACATAGGTGCCCACGATTCTCAATCTGCTGTGCTGTGCCAGCAAGCGACACTCGCTCTCGGCGAGCGTCGCTTCGTTGGCGCCCATCAGGAAGATGGGCAGGTCGTGCCGGCTCGCGGCGTCGCAGACCGGCGTCAGCATATCCGAGCCCGTGGTGCGCTTGATTTTCATTCCGACCAGTCGGCCAAGAACGGCAATCGGAAATCCGTCAGCGGTCACGAAGTCCGCGCGGCGATATGCAACGAAAAAGTCGTTGCGCGCCCGCATTTGTACGACGTGGCTCAGGTTGAGTGTGAATACGGCGAAGCTCTTCTCCTGCCGCGTTGCCGCAACAACAGCATCGACGGCGTGGGTCATGGTCGGAAGATTGACGGAGATGCCGCCGATGGTGAGGTTGTTTCGGGAATCCTCCCGCGAGGCGTTCATTCCCATCTCCCCAAATCAGTTCGTACGCAAGATCGATGAGTGCCTGATCTGCATCGCGTCGATACAGCGAAACTCTCAAGGATCATTCCCGCATCGTCATGAAAACGGACTAATGCGACGCAACAGTGGCAATGCACATGCATCGACAAAAATGCTTGTGAGATCGTTTCAAAACGAGGTGCAGCCATGCAACGAACAACATCGCGCCGCGAGTTCCTTGCGCTCACTGCCGCGGCTGGCATGCTGACGCAAAAATCGGCATTCGCGCGTGAAGAGAATCAATCTCTTGGCGCGATTGCGGCAAAGAATGGTTTCATTTTTGGCGCTGCTGCGGGCCCGGTGATCGATACGGATCGCGCGTATCGCCAGCTCTACATCGATCACACGCGCATCATCACGACGGATATTGCGTTGAAAATGAGCAGGGTCGCTCCGGCGGCTGGCGCAAAACGTTTTGAAGCTGCTGACAAGCTGTTGCAGTTCTGCACGCAGAACCGGATTCCGCTGCGCGGCCATTGCTTGATCTGGAACGAATGGGTGCCGCAATGGATCAAAAGCATGAACAATGCGGAGCGAGAACGGTTCTTCGACAGTTATGTCGACGACGTAGCCGGCCGCTATGCGGGAAAACTGCACTCGTGGGATGTCGTCAACGAGCCGTTCTGGCCGGGGCACAAGGCGCCCGGCGGCTATCGGCGCGGCCCCTGGTACGAAACGTTCGGCACGGATTACGTTCGCCGTGCTTTTGTCAGGGCTCGCGCCGCCGATCCACGAACGACGTTCGTGTTGAATGAAGCGCATGCCGAACGCGATGACGAAACCGGCCGCGGTGTGCGCAGCGGACTTCTGAAACTTGTCGATGAGCTACAGCACGCCGGTGTCTCGTTACAGGCCGTCGGGTTGCAGGGCCATCTCCAGCCGCGATATCCGCATGATCTCAATCGATTCCTCGATTTCGTTCACGCGCTGGCGGCGAAGAAAGTGGACATCTACATCACCGAATTCGATGTGCGTGACGATACATTCCCGGATGACGTGGGCGCGCGCGATATCATGGTAGCCGACACCGCCCGGCGATTTCTCGCGGGCGTGCTGGCCATCCCGGCCGTCAAGATGGTGATCGCATGGCAG
>JBEIPX010000458.1:0-2835 GCA_040376815.1 Bradyrhizobiaceae bacterium | reverse complement strand
TAGTCGGCGAGGAACGCGATGGCACTGCCGAGGCCGAGACCGAGCGCGAGCGCCAGACCAAGGATCAGCGTGCTCTTCGGGAACGACGGGCTGATCGGAACGCTGGCGCGGGTGACGACGCGCGAGTCCGGTAGCTCAAGGCTTTCTTGCGCGCTCGCCTCCTTGTAACGGGCGAGATAGGATTCATAGAGGCTGCGGTTCGCTTCGGCTTCGCGCCGCAGCTCCCGCAACTGCACCAGCGCCTGATTGGAGACGCTGGAGACGCCCTGAAGCTCTTCCAGGCTCTTCTGCAATGACGCCACACGCGAGCGTGCCACGTCGTAGTCGTTGCGGTTGCTTTGCAGGATGCGCTGCACTTCCTCGTTGATCAGGCGCTGGGTATCGAGGCGCTGGGCGCGGACGTTGGCGACCGTTGGATGCCGCGCGCCGTATTTGCTCGAAAGATCAGCCTCGCTTTTGGCGATATCGGCATATTGCGTGCGCAGCTTGGTGACGATCTCGGACGAGATGGCGGCATTGATGGCGCCGGGATCGCCGCCGGATTTGACCACCTTCTGGATCTGATCGTACTTCGCGCGGGTTTCCGCGGTTTGGGCCTGAGCATCGATCAGCTTGTTGTTGATGTCGGTGATCTGCTGGTCGTTGACGGTCACGCCCTGTGATGCCGCCAGATTGTTCGCCGCGCGAAAATCCTCGACGGCTTTCTCGGACATGGTCACGCGCTTGCGCAGGGCCTCGATCTGGCCGTTCAGCCAGCCCGCGGCGATCCGGGTCGATTCATACTTGGAGCGGACCTGCTCGTCGAAGTAGGCGGTCGCCACTGCGTTGGCGATCTGCTCGGCCTTGCGCGGGCTTCGTGAGCTGACATTGATATCGACCAGAAACGTCGTGCCCTGGCGGATGACCTTCATCCGGTGCTTCAGGGTATCGGTCGCGCGGGTGCGCGCGATGTCTTCGGCACTGAGATCGGAACTTCCGGACGATGAGCGGAACAGGCCCTTGATCGTGCCCATGATGCCCGGCGGCGGTACGAACTCGGCATCCTCGGAGAGTTTGAGCCGATCGACCACCTTGCGCAGGATGGCGACCGACTGGATCAGCAGCGCCTGGCTCTCGATCGTCGCATCGTCGGTGCCGAAGTTCGACAGCACCGTCTGGCTGACGTCGACGATGTTGGCTCGCCGCGGATCGACCAGAACGGTTGCGGTGGCGGTATAAAGTGGCGTGGCCGCTGCGACGAAGAGGATCGCGGCCAATGCAAATGCGCCGGTCGAAGCGGCGATGACGCGCCAGCGCCGCTGCAGAATTCTCAGGATTTCGCGAAGGTCGACAGTCGGCACCGCATCCGCTGTGCGGACCTCGACCTGCTCGAGCTGGGGCACCAGCATGTTCTCAGAACTGCGCTGTAACATTGAGGCCAACCTGATGCTTGTCGTAGCTGAAGAGGGGAATGCTGCTGTCGCGCTGGGTGTAGCGATGGAACAGCGAGATCACGCCGTACTGGTTCGGCAGATACTTGATCCGCGATTCAACCGCCTTGACCTTGTCGGTGCGTGCTTGTCCGTGAAACTTGTCGTTCTCGTATGTCGCAGCCACCGAAAGAACGACGTTCCGGCGCAGCTCGTAGTCGATGCCGGCTTGCACGGCGCTCGCGATCACGCCGGTTACGCTGGTATCCGACGTTTGCGTGACGATCTGCTCGGCTTTGACATAAACGTCGAGAATGCGGGTCGGCCGCCAGGTCAGTAATGCGCGGAACGACGGGCCGTCGATCGTGCCGATCGTGGGTGCATCGAATTTCTGGCGAACGTAACCGGCGCCGAACTCGCCGGTGATCACGTTGGTCAAGGCCACGTTGAGGCCGGAGAGCACCCGGTAGCCATGTGAACCGAGGCTCTGGGTCGCGGTGCCGCGCAAGTCGCGGGAGTTGTACTCGGCCGATGCGAACCAGCCGAGCGAGTTCGAGAACGCATAATCGGTGCGGCCGCGAACGGTGTATATCTGACCGTCGCGCGCATCCTGCCTGATCACCGTGCCATCCTGCGCGCGCGTCGAGCCGAAATTGTAGGACTCGACGCCGCCGCCGAACGATACCGCCAGCCGGTTGAACTGCTTGCGCACGCCGACATCACCGGAGAACAGGTCGTAGGGCGTCGGCGCGATGGCGTTCGCCGGCGAGCTGAGCGTTCCGACGCCTTCGTTCAGGTGCGCAACCTGAAAATTGGTTAGAATTGCGAGGTCGCGCGTGACATCGATCCAGCCATTGCCGCGGACGCCGTAGTCAGTTTGATTCAGGCTTGAATTTTCGTTGTAGACATTTGACTGCACGCCCGCTTTGAGATCGAGACCATGCCGGTTCCACAGCGTGCGGGCGCGAAGCGAAGCTCCAGTCGTTGCAGCGATATCGCCGCGCCGGTTGGTGTTCGACGAGAACACATTGCTGTCATAGAAGCCGCCCGCCATCAGCGACGGACTGAACATCCACGATCCGGCGCGAACCCCCGGCGGCTCGTATCCTGGATGCTGCCGGGTCTTCACCGGCAGATCCTCGGGCTCCGGCGTCTCGACGGTTTCCGGATCTTCGAGTTTGGGAAGAGGAGCGCGCTCGAAGACGCGGATCGCGCTCCATGGCGCGGGCGTGAGGTCGTTGTTGTTGGGGATCACCTGCGCGTCCGCAGATGTGGACAGGCCGAGCGCAAGCGTTGTGGCCAGCGGCCACAATCCACTCAAGCCTCTGCGCACACGCACAGAGCGGAGCTGCTGCTCGTTCCGGAGAACCGGAGCAAGCATGACAGCACGCGCAGTTACGCGTTCAACGCGACACGAACCCATTCT
>JBEIPX010000124.1:0-7816 GCA_040376815.1 Bradyrhizobiaceae bacterium | reverse complement strand
CGCGCCGAGGAAGAAGCCAAGGCACGTGCCGAGCGCGAAGCCAACAAGCGCGCCGAAGCCGGGACCAAGGCAGCGGCAGCGCCCACCACCACCACGGCGCGCACCACCGCAGCGACCCCTGCCGCGCGGCCCACCGCTGTCGCCGCCGATGGTTCCGACGACGATGAAGCGCCGCGCATGGTGCGCCGTCCCGGCGGTGGCGTTGCGCGCCCCGTAATCGCGCCGAAGCCGACTGCAAAGCCTGCGCCTGCGAAACAGCGCGGCCGCCTGACCCTTTCGACGGCGCTGAATGCCGACGACGTGCGCGAGCGCTCGATCGCCTCGTTCCGCCGCCGCACCCAGCGCCTCAAGGGCCACGCCTCGAACGAGCCGAAGGAAAAGCTCATCCGCGAGGTGACGATTCCGGAAGCGATCACGATTCAGGAACTCGCCAACCGCATGAGCGAGCGCGCGGTCGACGTCATCCGCCTGCTGATGAAGCAGGGCGAGATGCACAAGATCACCGACACGATCGATGCCGACACCGCGCAGCTGATCGCGGAAGAATTGGGCCACAGCGTCAAGCGCGTCGCCGCGTCCGACGTCGAAGAAGGCCTGTTCGACATCATCGACGATTCGACCGACACCGAACCGCGCTCGCCGGTCGTGACCGTGATGGGCCACGTCGACCACGGCAAGACCTCGCTGCTCGACGCGCTGCGCCAGGCCAACGTCGTCTCCGGCGAAGCCGGCGGCATCACCCAGCACATCGGCGCCTATCAGGTGACCTCGCCGGAAAGCGGCAAGAAGATCACCTTCATCGATACGCCGGGCCACGCCGCGTTCACCGCGATGCGCGCCCGCGGCGCCAAGGTCACCGACATCGTCATCCTGGTGGTGGCGGCCGACGACGGCGTGATGCCGCAGACGGTCGAAGCCATCAACCACGCCAAGGCGGCGAAGGTGCCGATGATCGTCGCGATCAACAAGATCGACAAACCGGATGCCCGCGCCGAGCGCGTGCGCACCGAACTGTTGCAGTACGAGGTGCAGGTCGAATCGATGGGCGGCGAAACCGTCGACGTCGAGGTCTCGGCCAAGAACAAGACCAACCTCGACAAGCTGCTCGAAATGATCGCGCTGCAGGCCGAGTTGCTCGACCTCAAGACCAACGCCGCGCGTCCGGCCGAAGGCACCGTGATCGAAGCCAAGCTCGATCGCGGCCGCGGTCCGGTGGCGACCGTGCTGGTTCAGCGCGGCACGCTGAAGGTCGGCGACATCGTCGTCGCCGGCGCCGAAATGGGCCGCGTCCGCGCGCTGATTTCGGATCAGGGCACCACCATGGACGAGGCCGGCCCGTCGGTTCCGGTCGAGGTGCTCGGCTTCAACGGCACGCCGGAGGCGGGCGACCGCCTCGCAGTGGTCGACAACGAAGCCCGCGCCCGCGAAGTCACCAGCTACCGCGCGCACCAGAAGCGCGAGAAGCAGGCAGCCAACGTTTCCGGCATGCGCGGCTCGCTCGAGCAGATGATGTCGCAGCTCAAGACCACGGGCCGCAAGGACTTCCCGCTGATCATCAAGGCGGACGTTGCCGGCTCGCTCGAAGCCATCCTCGGCTCGCTGGAAAAGCTCGGCACCGACGAGGTCGCGGCCCGCATCCTGCACGCCGGCGTCGGCGGCATCAGCGAGTCCGACGTGACGCTGGCCGAAGGCTTCAATGCCGCGATCATCGGCTTCAACGTCCGCGCCCACAAGGAAGCGGCGGCTGCGGCCAAGCGCAACGGTATCGAAATACGCTACTACAACATCATTTACGATCTCGTGGATGACGTGAAGAAGGCGATGTCGGGCCTGCTGGCGCCGACGTTGCGCGAAACCATGCTCGGCAACGCGCAGATCCTCGAGATCTTCAACATCTCGAAGGTCGGCAAGGTCGCCGGCTGCCGCGTCACCGACGGCAACGTGGAACGCGGCGCCAACGTGCGCCTGATCCGCGACAACGTCGTCATTCACGAAGGCAAGCTCTCGACCCTGAAGCGTTTCAAGGACGAAGTGAAGGAAGTGACCGCCGGCCAGGAGTGCGGCATGGCGTTCGAAAGCTACGGCGACATGCGCGCAGGCGATGTCATCGAGTGTTACCGTGTGGAGACCATC
Organism: Bradyrhizobiaceae bacterium; assembly: GCA_040376815.1. Classification (GTDB taxonomy): domain Bacteria; phylum Pseudomonadota; class Alphaproteobacteria; order Rhizobiales; family Xanthobacteraceae; genus SG-bin9. The sequence continues at coordinate 5,683 of JBEIPX010000124.1, read as the reverse complement.
CAGCGCTCGCTGTGAGTCCGAATCTCACAACAGCGTTGGATTTTTTCTGAAATTGGACGTATCTAACGTTTAAGTTTTCGCCGTCCGCGTGAACTAAACCGCAGTGACCGGCACTTACTTGGAATAGAGACAATTCAAACGGCGCGTGACCGGTTCAAACCCGGTCACGCTGCTTTGTTTCGAAGGACGAAAATGCCTCGCCATCATCAACGGGATGCTGCACCCGGCGGCTCGCAGCGGCAGTTGCGCGTCGGCGAACTCGTGCGTCATGCCGTCGCTGAGATTCTGATGCAGGGTGCAACCCACGATCCGGCGCTCGAAGGGAACCTGATCACGGTTCCGGAGGTCCGCATGACCGCCGATCTCAAGCTCGCGACGGTTTACGTGATGCCGCTCGGCGGACGCGGAATCGACGAGGTGATTGCTGCGCTCAATCGGAACAAAAAACTGATCCGCACCGAGGTCGCGCACCGCGTTAACTTAAAATTTGCGCCTGATATTCGCTTTCACGTTGACGAACGATTCGACGAAGCGGAACGGATCGAGAAATTATTGCGAACACCTGCGGTTCGCAAAGACATCGACACGAATTCCGACGAGACCTGACAATGAGTTCTTTACCTCACGGACGCGCGGCAGCCCTCGCCGCAACAAATATTCACGAACCGGTCGCGCCGCCTGCGCATCGCGATGCGAGCGATGATGCGCGCCGCGAAGGCGCGCAGGGTCAGCAGCGTCAGCCGCGCCGCGAGAAGCGCGACGTGCACGACTGGGTCGTACTCGACAAGCCGATCGGCATGACCTCGACGCACGCGGTCGCCGTCGTGAAGCGTCTCTTTTCCGCAAAACGCGCTGGCCACGCCGGTACGCTCGATCCGCTCGCCTCGGGTGGACTGCCGATCGCACTCGGCGAAGCGACGAAAACGGTTCCCTTCGTGATGGATGGCCGCAAGCGCTATCGCTTTACCGTCCAGTGGGGCGAGGAACGCGACACCGACGACACCGAGGGTCGTGCGACCCAGACCAGCGACAACCGCCCCGCCCGCGCCGCCATCGAGGCATTGCTGCCGCAGTTCACGGGCGTGATCCAGCAGGTTCCGCCGCAGTATTCCGCCATCAAGATCCAGGGCGAGCGGGCCTATGACCTCGCCCGTGATGGCGAAACGGTGGCCCTGCAGCCCCGCCCGGTCGAGATTCACCAATTAAGCCTTGTAGATCATAATGATAGCGGCCAATCGACCTTCGAGGCCGAGTGCGGCAAGGGCACTTATGTCCGCTCGCTGGCCCGCGATATGGGCCGGATTCTCGGCTGTTTCGGCCATATTTGCGCCCTGCGCCGGACCCTGGCCGGTCCGTTTACCGAAGCCGACGCAATTCCGCTGGAACGGCTGGAGGCTTTGTGCGATAGAGCCGCGTCCGGCGAGGGAAACCTCGCCGACGCGCTTTTGCCCGTTGAGACCGCGCTGGACGACATCCCGGCACTGGCCGTCACACGGGCGGATGCGGCAAGGCTCCATCGGGGCCAGGCCGTCTTGTTGCGCGGACGGGATGCGCCCAATAGTAGCGGCACAGTCTATGTCACGGTGGCAGGCCGTCTTCTGGCGCTTGCCGAAATTGGCAATGGCGAACTCATCCCCACGCGCGTGTTCAACCTGACCGGGCTGACAGCCTCACCCGGTCGCAGACAGGGTGATTCATCGCCCGCAGAAGGATGACGATGTCGATTTCGGCAGACCGTAAGAAAGAACTGATCAAGACCAACGCGAACAAGGCCGGCGACACCGGCTCTCCGGAGGTTCAAGTCGCGATCCTCTCGGAACGCATCGCCAACCTCACCGAGCACTTCAAGACCCACGGCAAGGACAACCATTCGCGCCGCGGCCTCCTGAAGCTCGTCTCCACCCGCCGCTCGTTGCTCGACTACGTCAAGAAGAACGACGAAGCGCGCTACAAGTCACTGCTCGAAAAGCACAACATCCGCCGCTGACGAGCGCTGGCCTGCGCCGTTGCGCAGGCTCCGTGCGGCTTATTTGGCGCACGGAAACATGGTCCAGCAGCAATCCGGCCGCTGGGCAAGACGGGCAAGGGCCCGTCGCGCGGGGCGTCACGACATGACGGCCCGTTCCATCGAAAGGATGGAAGCCATTTCAAACCTGAAAGCCCCGATCGCCCGATCTTTGGCAGGATCGCCGGACGCTGATTTCGCGAAGCTGCGAACAACGTCTCGCCGTCTTGCTCGAGGTTCTGCGATCGGGGTTTTTGTTTTTGCTTCGGCTTTCGCAGCCTTTCGCGAAACCATGAAAGACCATCACGATGTTTAATAAGCATTCCGTCGAACTCGATTGGGGCGGACGCCCGCTCAAGCTTGAAACCGGAAAGATTGCACGTCAGGCCGACGGCGCCGTTCTCGCCACTTACGGCGAAACCGTCGTCCTCGCTACCGTCGTCGCGGCGAAAACGCCGCGCGAAGGCGTCGACTTCCTGCCGCTGACTGTCGACTATCAGGAAAAGACCTATGCCGCCGGCCGCATCCCGGGCGGCTACTTCAAGCGCGAAGGCCGTCCGACCGAAAAGGAAACGCTGGTTTCCCGCCTGATCGACCGCCCGATCCGTCCGCTGTTCGTCGATGGCTGGCGCAACGAAACCCAGGTCATCGTCACCGTGCTCTCGCATGACATGGAAAACGATCCGGACATTCTCGCACTGGTCGCCGCATCCGCAGCGCTGACCATTTCCGGTGCGCCGTTCCAGGGTCCGATCGGCGCCGCCCGCGTCGGCTTCTCGAACAACGAATACATCCTCAACCCGACGCTCGACGAGATGGTCGAAACCGATCTCGACCTCGTCGTCGCCGGCACCGCTGACGCCGTGCTGATGGTCGAGTCGGAAGCGAAGGAACTCAACGAAGACATCATGCTCGGCGCGGTGATGTTCGGTCACCGTCACTTCCAGCCGGTCATCAAGGCAATCATCGACCTCGCCGAGAAGGCCGCGAAGGAACCGCGCGACGTCGTCGTCATCGACAATTCGGCGATCGAAAAGGAAATGCTCGGCCTGATCGAGAAGGAGCTGCGCGCAGCGTATGCGATCCCGATCAAGCAGGACCGTTACAAGGCCGTCGGCGAAGCCAAGGTCAAGGCGATGGCGCACTTCTTCCCGGAGGGCCAGGAGCCGAAGTACGACAAGCTCCGCGTCGCCGGCGTGTTCAAGGAACTCGAAGCCAAGATCGTCCGCTGGAACATCCTCGACACCGGCAAACGCATCGACGGCCGCGACAGCAAGACCGTCCGCAGCATCATCGCCGAAGTCGGCATCTTGCCGCGCGCGCACGGTTCGGCGCTGTTCACCCGCGGTGAAACCCAGGCGGTGGTCGTAACCACGCTCGGCACCGGCGAAGACGAGCAGTACATCGACTCGCTGGCGGGAACGTACAAAGAGCAGTTCCTGCTGCACTACAACTTCCCTCCCTACTCGGTCGGCGAGACGGGCCGCCTCGGCGGCACCAAGCGCCGCGAGATCGGCCACGGCAAGCTCGCGTGGCGCGCGATCCATCCGGTGCTGCCGCCGCATCACGACTTCCCGTACACGATCCGCGTCGTCTCGGAGATCACCGAGTCGAACGGGTCGTCGTCGATGGCGTCGGTCTGCGGCGCATCGCTGGCGCTGATGGACGCGGGCGTGCCGCTGAAGCGGCCGACCGCGGGTATCGCCATGGGCCTCATTCTCGAGGACAAGCGTTACGCCGTGCTCTCCGACATCCTCGGTGACGAAGATCATCTCGGCGACATGGACTTCAAGGTCGCCGGCACCGATCAGGGCATCACCTCGCTGCAGATGGACATCAAGATCGCCGGTATCACCGAAGAGATCATGAAGGTCGCGCTGAGCCAGGCGAAGGACGGCCGCATTCACATCCTCGGCGAAATGTCGAAGGCATTGAACTCGGCTCGTTCGGAGCTCGGCGAATACGCACCGCGCATCGAGACCTTCAAGATCGCTACCGACAAGATCCGCGAAGTGATCGGCACCGGCGGCAAGGTGATCCGCGAGATCGTCGAAAAGACCGGCGCCAAGATCAACATCGAGGACGACGGCACCGTGAAGGTTGCTTCGTCTGACGGTGAGTCGATCCGCGCTGCGATCAAGTGGATCAAGTCGATCGCCTCCGATCCGGAAGTGGGCCAGATCTATGACGGCACCGTCGTCAAGGTGATGGAGTTCGGCGCGTTCGTGAACTTCTTCGGCCCGAAGGACGGCCTGGTTCACATCAGCCAGCTCGCGTCGGCGCGCGTGCAGAAGACCAGCGACGTCGTCAAGGAAGGCGACAAGGTCAAGGTCAAGCTGCTCGGCCTCGACGATCGCGGCAAAGTTCGCCTGTCGATGAAGGCGGTCGACCAGACCACCGGCGAAGACCTCGAAGGCAAGCAGGGCGCGACCGCTGCGGAGTAATCCGCGACACGTATATTCATGACAACGAAGGGCGGCTTTCGGGCCGCCCTTTTTTTGTTTGATCACCGTTTCCGGACGCGTTCATTCCTCGTCATTCCGGGTCTGCGCCTGACGGCGCATCCCGAAATGACGAGTCCAAACTCTCTTGCGAACGACTCGCAAAGATAATCGCCACCGCGCTGCATCCATTTGCCGCCCCAGGAAGTACTGGATGAAACCGCGCTTGCGCGGGGTTCGTATTTGAGGAGCCATTCCCGCGCATCGTTGTGTGCGCCCTGACGGCACCATCGATTCGCTGGCGAGTTGTCTATCTGTCACAAGCGCATTGTCACAATCGCACTGCCACGATTTTCAAAACACTCAACGAGGAGGCCACTGCATGTCGACCCTGTCCCGCCGCCATCTCTTCACCGCTGCCGCCGGCCTCGCCGCCGCGGCCGCCGCGCCCCGCCTCGTGTTCGCGCAGGCTGCGCCTGCACCGGCGGCTGCTCCCGCCGCACCGGCCGGTCCGTGCAAGCTGCCGGCGCTGGCCGCTCCGTTCAACGCGCTCGAGCCGCACATCGATGCGAAGACCATGGAGATCCACAACACCCGGCATCACCAGTTCTTCATCACCAACCTGAACAACTTCGCCAAGGACAATCCGACGCTCGCCGAGAAGCCGGTCGCCGACGTGCTCGGTAATCTCAACGCAGTGCCGGAAGCGATCCGCACCGGCGTGCGCAACAGCATGGGCGGCCACGCCAACCACACCATGTTCTGGGAAATCATGGGCCCGAGCGGCGGCAAGCCGGAGAGCGACGTACTCGCCGCGATCGATCGTGACCTCGGCGGTATCGAGAAGATGCAGAACGACTTCAACGCTGCCGGCGGCCGCGTGTTCGGCTCTGGCTGGGTGTTCATCACCGTCGCCAAGGACGGCAAGCTCGCGATCGAAACCCGTCCGGGCCAGGACAATCCGATGATGGACGGCAAGCGCGCGCTGCTCGGCAACGACGTGTGGGAACACGCCTACTATCTCAACTACCAGAACCGCCGCGCCGACTATCTCAAGGCATGGTGGAACACGGTGAACTGGGCGAAGATTTCCGAGCGCTATGCAGCGGCGAAAGCCGGCACGCTCGCGGTCTGACCGTCACACAACACGAATACCAAGGGCGGCCCAATGGCCGCCCTTTTTGTTTCAAGTTTGACGTTCGTCATGGCCGGGTTTATCCCGGCCATCCACGTCTTG
>JBEIPX010000291.1:0-4562 GCA_040376815.1 Bradyrhizobiaceae bacterium | reverse complement strand
TTTTGTGATTGCTCCAGCAGCTTACGGGGGCAGCGCCATGCTGCGTGCGTTGGCGGCGTTTCCGCTTGATCTTCCCGCAAGTGAGGCGGCGACGCCCTTCCAACCCGTTGCCGTACAGGACATCGCGGCGACGATTGCCTGGCTTGCCGAGCACGGCGTGCGGGAGAAAGGCGTCGTTTGGGATCTGATGCAGCCGCAGCCCGCGAGGCTTGGAGATGTGATCGGTGCATTCCGAAATGCGCTCGGTACGGCGAACATGACAAGGATCACGACGCCCCGTTTCTTGATTGATATTGGCGCGAAGCTAGGTGATGCGGCGAGTTGGCTCGGATGGATGCCGCCCATGCGCAGCACAGCGATCGCAGAACTGCGGCGGGGCGTTCGCGGGGATCCGTCCGCATGGATGGCTGTCACAGGGATCCACCCGATGACGCTGGATCAAACCATAGGCAGCCACCCCGCAACGATTCAGGATGTCTGGTTCGCGCGATTGTTTCTCGTCAAGGCGCTGATCATCGCGGCGCTCGGCATGTTCTGGATTGCGTCGGGATTCATTGCGCTGTTCATTTCGTATGATGCAGCCGCCGGAATTCTCGTGTCGCACAAGTTTCCCGCGTGGATCGTCGCGCCGATGACCATTGGCACCAGTCTGATGGATATGGTCATCGGAGGCCTGATTGTGATCCGGCGCACATCGCGCGTCGGACTTGTCTTGGGTATCCTCGCGTCGCTTGGCTATATGTTCGGCGCAGCTGTGCTGACGCCTGATCTCTGGATCGAGCCGCTCGGTGCGCTGGTGAAGACGGGCCCGGCGATCGTCTTGATGCTGGTCGCGCTTCTGATCTCGGACAACAGGTAGGTCATGGCCGATTGGCCCGACGACAACGTTGTTCTCTATGACGGCGTCTGCATCTTCTGCTCGCGCTGGGTGCGGTTCGTCGCGGTGCGCGACACCAAGCGAGTGTTCCGATTCACCGCGATCCAGTCGCCGTACGGGCAGCGGCTCGCGCGCAACTTCGGCATCAATCCGAACGATCCGGACACCAACGCGGTGATCCGCGGCGGTGTCGCGTACTTCAGGTCCGATGCGGCGCTGACGGTTCTCGGCAGTCTGCCGGGCTGGCAGTGGGCGCGGGGATTGAAAGTCGTGCCGAGGCCGCTGCGCGATGCCGTCTACAACCTGGTTGCGCGCAACCGCTATCGCATCTTCGGCACATATGACACGTGCTATCTCGGCGACGCGTCGTTCCGGGATCGGATTGTCGAGTAGCCGTTACGTGCCAGTCTGCGCGAGCGCTTCCCCCGCCGCTCTCTCCCCGCTGTCCCGCGCCCCATGCGCGGTGGAGAAGAAGTGCGGCGAGGTCGCTTCGCCGGCGAAGAAGATGCGGCCATCGACAGGTGCAGCGAGAATGGCGCGGTCACTGGCGTGGCCGGGCAGCGCATGCGAGTAGGAGCCGCGCGCGAACGGATCGTGTGCCCAGCGTGACTCGCCGATCGGCTTCAGCTTGCGGCGGAAGTCATTGCCCAGCAGTGACACGATCTCATCGATCGCCGCTGCGGCCATCGCGCCCTTGCCGGCGTCTTCAAGCTGCCGGGCGAATGTGCCACCGAAGAAGCCGCCGATGCAGGCCTGGCCGAACGGACGCAGGTGATAGGCGCCGGTCGCCGTGCGCATGGTTGCGCCGCGCAGGCTTCCGTCGACCGGCAGCGCATCCGGTTCGTCGAGCGCGAGCATCATCTTGTCGGCAAGGCCGAGCGGCAAGCCGGCGGCCGCCGCAACCGTGTCAGGCAGCGGTGGATGAAAGCGGATGTCTTCGCGCGCGATGATATCGGTGGGCACCGTGACGATCGCCTTGCCGGCATCGATGGTGCCGCGCGACGTCTCGATGCGGATGCGTGCGCCGGAATGATCGATCAGCGTCACCTGCGTGTCGAGCGCGACAGTGCAGGGCGCGCCGTAGGCTGCGATCAGTGCGCCGTATCCCTGCCGCACCCGCCAGTTGACCTCGGTGTCTTCGTAGGCGTCCATGTCATGGACCGACACCTGATCGAGCTCGCAGCCGTTCACATAGGTCGAGATAGCGTCGATCATCGGATTCCAGCGATTGCCCGGCTCGAGATAGAGACTGGCGGCGCTGTCATGCTCCTGCTCGGCGGCAATCTCCGCGCGCTCGTAGAATTCGTCGAGCGCGCTGATAAAAGCTTCGCGCTCTTTCGCCGGGAATCCCTTGTCGACGCTCTGCTCGCGCCATGGCGGGCGATTCCTGTCGACAGTAAAACCGAGCGTCTTCGCGATCGGCGTGAACGAGTTCACGTCGCCCGAATGCAGCCACTCGCAGGCGAGATCGAAACGAATATCGCCCGGCAGGATCAGCGTCTGCGCACGGCCGCCGAGACGGTCGCGCGCCTCTAGCACCAGCACGGACAGTCCAGAGTCTTCCAATGCCCGCGCAGCGCCGAGGCCGGCTGCGCCGGCGCCGATGATCGCGACATCAATGGAAGAGGGCAGTGACATGGCGTGCTTATCCGAAATGAAAAAGGCCGGGGCAAGCCCGGCCTTCATCAACTTTTTGGATGCAGCGAAGCTCAGCTCGCCAGCGCTTCCTTGGTCTTTTCCGCGCGCTTGCGATCGTTGGCGTCGAGGAAACGCTTGCGCAAGCGGATCGACTTCGGCGTGATCTCGACCAGCTCGTCGTCCTCGATATAGGCCAGCGCCTTTTCCAGGGTCATGCGGATCGGCGGCGTCAGGCGCACCGCTTCGTCCTTCGAGGTGGTGCGGATGTTGGTGAGCTGCTTGCCCTTGAGGATGTTGATTTCGAGATCGTTGTCGCGGGTGTGCTCGCCGACGATCATGCCCTTGTAGACCTTCCAGCCGGGCTCGATCATCATCGGGCCGCGATCTTCCAGCTTGAACATGGCGTAAGCCACCGCCTCGCCCTGATCGTTGGAAATCAGCACGCCATTGCGGCGGCCCTGGATCTCACCCTTGTACGGCAGGTAATTGTGGAACAGGCGGTTCATGATCGCCGTGCCCTTGGTGTCGGTCATCAGCTCACCCTGGTAGCCGATCAGGCCGCGGGTCGGCGCGTAGAACACGAGACGCAGGCGATTGCCGCCGGACGGGCGCATCTCGATCATCTCGGCCTTGCGCTCGCTCATCTTCTGCACGACGACGCCGGAGAACTCCTCATCGACGTCGATCACGACTTCCTCGACCGGCTCCAACAGCTGGCCGTCATCATCCTTCGTCAGCACGACGCGCGGACGCGACACGGATAGCTCGAAGCCTTCGCGGCGCATGGTCTCGATCAGGATCGCGAGCTGCAATTCGCCGCGGCCCGACACTTCCATCGCATCCTTGTCCGATGCTTCGACAACCTTCAGTGCGACGTTGCCCTCGGCTTCGCGCAGCAGGCGGTCGCGAATCATGCGGCTGGTGACCTTGTCGCCTTCGGTGCCGGCAAGCGGCGAGTTGTTGACGATGAACGACATCGACACGGTCGGCGGATCGATTGCCTGCGCCTGGATCGGAGTCTCCACCGACGGATCGCAGAACGTGTCGGCGACGGTGCCCTTCGGCAGGCCCGCGATCGCAACAATATCGCCGGCTTCGGCGATCTCGACCGGCTGCCGCTCGAGGCCACGGAACGCGAGGATCTTGGTGATGCGTCCGGTTTCGACGAGCTTGCCGTCGCGCGAGATCACCTTCACCGACTGATTCGGCTTGACCGAACCCGACGCGATGCGGCCGGTGATGATGCGGCCGAGATAGGGGTTGGCTTCGAGGATGGTGCCGAGCAGGCGGAACGGGCCTTCCTCGACCACCGGCGGCGCCACGTGCTTGATGACGAGATCGAACAGCGGCTTCATGCCGTTCTGCGCATCGTCCGGCGTCGTGCCCATCCAGCCGTTCTTGCCTGACCCGTACAGAATCGGAAAATCGAGCTGGTCGTCGGTGGCGTCGAGCGCTGCGAACAGGTCGAACACCTCGTTGAGAACTTCGGTGATGCGCGCGTCGGGTCGATCGACCTTGTTGATCGCGACGATCGGCTTCAGACCAAGCTTCAGCGCCTTGCCGACCACGAACTTGGTCTGTGGCATCGGGCCTTCGGCGGCGTCGACGAGAACGATCACGCCATCGACCATCGACAGGATGCGCTCCACCTCGCCGCCGAAATCGGCGTGGCCCGGGGTATCGACGATGTTGATCTGGGTGTCTTCCCAGTGCACGGAGGTGCACTTGGCGAGAATGGTGATGCCGCGCTCGCGCTCGAGATCGTTAGAATCCATTGCGCGTTCGACCTGCCGCTGGTTGTCGCGGTAAGTGCCGGACTGCTGCAACAGCTTGTCGACGAGAGTGGTCTTGCCGTGGTCGACGTGAGCGATAATGGCGATGTTGCGCAAATTCATTGGGTTACCGTGCGGTTTTGGGTGCGGACCCTAGGCCGGGGTCCAAAAATCGGGGTCCAAAAACGTCGTGCCCGGCCTTGATAAGCCGGGCACATCGCGCATGATCCGCCAAAGTGTGTGCGGTTTGGCGAAAAGATCATGCACTAGTTCAA
>JBEIPX010000502.1:0-2427 GCA_040376815.1 Bradyrhizobiaceae bacterium | reverse complement strand
GTCGAAGCCGTCTGACGTCAGCTCCCAGCAGCGCCGTGTCCGCCGTCAACCCACCCGCGTGCGGGTCTATCGCTCGTTCCCCGGGCCGAATTCGCAGCGCGTCTGTAACGCGCGCTACGTTCAGGAATACCGGCAGAGCGGAACCGTCATCGTTCCGGTGGTGAACTGCTACTGGAGCGGCTGAACGGCAGCCGGGTACGGTGTGCCTTGCGCCGCCGCCGCCATCGGAACATTGCTCATTTGAATGTCTCTAACGTCATAGCGCGCCGCGTTCATCAATGCGGCGCGAACATTCATGACGCATTCACGTTGCGCGCAATAATTTCCGCGCAACGAACGCGCCTGCACCTTTAGCTTGACTGTCGATGGCCGATCGGCCGGACCGATCGCCGGGGAGGACTGGAAGCATGAAGAAGTTTTTGGGACTGATGGCGGTTGTCGCTGCGATCGCAATTGCTGCGCCGGTCCAGCGCGCCGAAGCGCTGTCGCTGATCACGCCGGCGAGTGTCGGTAGCGCGAAGCATGCGTCGGAAAATCTTGTCATCGAAGTGCGCCGCGGTGGCGGTGGGTTCCGTGGCGGTGGTTTTCGCGGCGGCGGCTTTCATCGCGGTGGTTTCCATCGCGGCGGTTTCCACGGTGGCCGGCACTTTCATCGGCCCCACTTCCACCGCCCCCATTTCCACCGTCATCATTTCCATCACCGGCGTCACTTCCACCGCCCACGCTTCTACGTCGGCGGTCCGGTCTATTACCCCCGCCGCTGCCGGGTCGTGTGGACCGATTTCGGGCCGCGCAAGATTTGCCGCCGTCCGATCTATCCCCATTACTACTACTGAGCCACTGCTGCTGAGCCGTGTCTTTTGAAGCTCGTTTGGGAACCGGCGGCACGGTTTTGCGTTGTTGTTATTACCAATGGCCTGCCGGGATGAACCTCCATCCTGCTCCGGCCTACTCAAGAGTCTGAGGCGCATGGCGACTGCGTCCCGGATGCATGAAACGAGGAGCGAACCATGAAGACATTGTTCGGTGCAGCCCTGGGTACAGCTGTAGGCGCAGCTGCATTGATGTTCGTCGGCTCAGCGACATTGACGCCGGCTGCGGCTGCTACACCGGCGGCCACGCAACAGAACGCGAGCACGGCCAACGCCATCGAGGACGTCAGCGCACGGCGCCGCTATCGGCGTTACTACCATGGCCCGCGCTACCACTATAGGCCGCGCTATTACCGGCCGTATGGCTATTATCGGCCGTACGGTTACCGCCCTTATGGCTACTACCGGCCGTATGGTTATTATGGCGGCCCGCGCATCTATGGACCGGGCTTCGGCTTCAGCTTCGGTTTCTGACGCTAGATATTCCCCAACATGCGAACAGGCGCTCCGGATGGAGCGCCTGTTTTGCTTGCGTATGAATTTCGGCGTGCGGGTGTGAAGCGTACGCAATGAGATGATTCAAACTTTCTGCGACAAATGTCGCACGCGCTGCAACAGCTCGCGCAGCGTGTCGGTCGTATAGGGCTTCTCGATAATGATCGCACCGGCGAGTTGCGGCGGCAACGAGAGCAGCTCGGCAAAACCGGTCGTAAATGCAAACGGTGCGGCGCGTGTGGCGAGCGCTGCCGCGACGTCGTAGCCGCTGCTGCCGCCAAGATCGATATCGATCAGCGCGAAGTCCGGCAACCGTGCGTCGATGGCTCGCAGCGCCGCCGCCGCATCTCCAGCCAGCCGCACGCTGACCACTCCGAGGTCGCGGAGGATCATCTCGGTATCGAGGCCAATGATGAAATTGTCCTCGACGATCAGCACGTCGGTGGGCAGGCCGGGATCGTCCATCGGTGTCAGATTTCTCAAAAGCGGAGAAGGTGCAGTTGCACGCAGCGAACCGCCGCTGCCCGATGGCTCAGCAAGGTTCCTCCGGGGACCAATATTGGGGGGGTGCGCGTTTGTCTGTGCAGAAGTGGACATATGTCATTTTGACTGTCCGCTATGAATTGTCGGTGGCAGAGGATGATCCGTGACCATTACCGCCGTACTGAGAAACCGGCCTTCCGCTGGAGGCGAAAGACCGTTCAATAACTTGCTTCGCATTCTGCGCGAGCAGGATTATGCGTTGCTGAAACCCGATCTGCACTTCATCGAGCTTTCGTCGCGCGAGTTGCTTTACAGCCCCGGCGATCATGTCGGTACGGTGTACTTTCCATGCGGGCCGAGCCTCGTCTCCTATCTCGTGACCAACGAGGACGGCCGCGATGTCGAGACGATCCTGATCGGCCGCGAGGGCGCGGTCGGCGGTATTGTCAGCCGCGGCAGCCTTCCGGCCTATACGCGGATGATCGTGCAGTTCGGCGGCACGTTTGCGCAGCTGCGGCTCGAGACGCTCGAAGTGGCGAAGGCGCGCTCACCCTCGCTTCACCAGATGTTCGCACGC
>JBEIPX010000442.1:0-2971 GCA_040376815.1 Bradyrhizobiaceae bacterium | reverse complement strand
CGGAAAACAGCCGTTAAACTCTACGGCATGACGTCCGCGCATGTCCCCGATGCAGTCACTTCCGTGCCACATTGTGGCCGCGTGCCCACGCAAACACGCTACCGCCGCTGTACCGGTCCGATGATCGTGCAGCCGCATCGCCGGTGCGCCGTCCGCACGAGTGGATACCGGGTCTGCGGGACCGCGCACCTCTGTCACGTCTGAACGCATTGTCGTCGCGCGAGCCGGATTCCACATCGCCGCGGGATGCTTCTCTCGGAGTTTAATGATTTGATCCGAACTGTCTGCGTAGTGGTGGCGCTTGTCGCGCTGCCAGCGGCCGCCGACGCGCGTCAGCGTTTGCGAACACCCGCGATCTCTCCCGAATGCAACGTCACCATGCCCTGCGATGGAGTGGGACGCCAACCGGCAGCATCGGCGCGCGCGGTCTCGCCACGGCCGGGCGCGGCGCATGTGCTGCCGGCAATCGAAGCACGGTCTGCCTCGTATGCATCGGGTCTTGTTGCACCACTAGCCGCGAAGCTCGCATCGATCCAGGCGGCATGTCCTGGGACGCACGCGATCTCCGGCATTCGCCACACCCGCATCGCCGGCTCAGGGCGCATGTCGCTGCATGCGCAGGGCAAGGCCGTGGATGTGCGTGGCCCTTATGGATGCATCTACGCGCAACTTAAGGACTGGCCGGGCGGTTACTCCACGGATGCCGGCCGCGCCAGGCACATCCATATTTCGTATGACCAAGCCGGTGGGCGCGAGATGGGATTGCGCTTTGCTCATTCCGGCGGCCGGGGGGCGGCCTGGCGTAACGCCTACGCCCGGATGAGATAAGTTCTGATTGCCGCCGTCCGGTCCGATCCCGGAAGGCGGCGATCTTAACGCCCCCTTAACCATACCTCGCCGACGCTGCAGGCGGAGATTTCCCGATGCAGCGGCTGCGGCTCAAGGCGGATGGCAGAATTGTCGAACTGCGCGACGGCCGCGAAGCGCCGCTCGTGCCTGTCCTGCCGGTCTCGCCGTTTCCATCGCATGATCGATCGCTGTCAGTCCGCGAGCTACGACAGCGGTCACACCTGACCCAATGCGAGTTCGCTGAACGCCTCTGCGTTCCGGTCGAAACGATCCGCAACTGGGAGCAAGGGAAACGTCAGCCGCGTGGTCCCGCACGCGCGTTGCTCATCGTGATCGCCGAGGCGCCGGAAACGGCTTTCGCCGCTCTCGCGCGGTCCAGCCGCCCGAAATAGCCCGTCTCGTTCGCGCCGAACCGGCAGTATGATTTCTCCCGCGGCGTGATAGCGTGTTGGCTTGCATTCTCCGTGGAGACGATCGGTGCTGTTTGTCGAAGCCAAGGGCGCGCGTATTCCAGCCATCGGATTAGGGACTTGGGAACTGCGCGGCCGGGCCTGTGCGCGCCTCGTCGAGCAGGCGCTGCGGCTCGGCTATCGTCACATCGATACGGCGCAGATGTACGAGAACGAGCGCGAAGTCGGCGAGGGGTTACGCGCATCCGGCGTGAAGCGCGACGAGGTGTTCGTCACCACCAAGATCTGGACGACGCATTTCGCGCCGCACGACCTCGAGCGCTCGTTGAAAGAAAGTCTGGTCAAGCTGCGCATGCCCGAAGTGGATCTGCTGCTCTTGCACTGGCCAAATCCGCACGTGCCGCTCGTCGAGACTGCGCAAGGCCTCGCACGCGTCAAACAACTGGGTCTCACCAAGCACATCGGCGTATCAAACTTCACCGTCGCGCTAATCGAGGAGGCGGTGGCCGCGTGCTCCGAGCCGCTCGTGTGCGATCAGGTCGAGTACCATCCCTATCTCGATCAGCACAGGGTTCGCGCGGCATGCGATCGCCATGGCATGGCGCTGGTGGCGTACAGCCCGGTCGCCAAGGGCCGCGTCAAGTCCGATGCGCGGCTTGCTTCGATCGGCAAGACTTACGGCAAGTCGGCGGCGCAGGTATGTTTGCGCTGGCTGGTGCAGCAGGGCGTCGTTGCGATCCCGCGGACGTCCAAGATCGAGCGCCTCTCGGAAAACATCGGTGTGTTCGATTTCGAGTTGTCGCCGCAGGACATGGACGAGATCTCCGCCATGGGTAACGCGCAGGGCCGGCTGGTCAATTTCGGCTTCGCGCCTGATTGGGATTAGCCTGACGCTAAACGCTAACGGTTGATCTGGGCATCGGGATGGATCATGCATAAGCCGGTCGCAGTGATGGCGGGCGCATGTTCTTTGTCCTTTCCAAGATACTCGGTTTTTTCGCGACGCCTTCGAATGCGCTGGCAACGATCTGCGTTGTCGGCGTCTTGCTTTACGTTGCCGGCCGCCGGCAGAGCGGATTGCGCTGGCTGACGACCGGCGTCGCACTGCTTTTGCTGCTTGGCTTCTCTCCCATGGGTAATCTGCTGCTGCTGCCGTTGAGCGAGCGGTTTCCGGCATGGCGGGATGACGGCGGCAAGCCGGCGGGGATTATCGTGCTGGGTGGGGCGATCGACGGAACGGTGTCTGCCGCCCGTGGCATGGTGGAGATCGGTTCTGCGGCTGAACGCATGACCGAAGCCGTCGCGATGGCCCGCCGTTTCCCCGATGCGAAAATCGTCTTTACGGGTGGCAGCGGCAGCGTCCTGCCAAACGCCGTTGGCGAGGCGCCGTTTGCCGAACGCCTCTTGCTCGATCTGGGTTTGGATCGTCAGCGTATCGTGCTTGAGGGTTTGTCGCGGAATACCGCAGAGAATGCAGTCCTCACCAAGCGGTTGCTGGAGCCGAAACCTGGTGAGCGCTGGCTCCTGATAACCACCGCGTCTCATATGCCTCGTTCGATCGGGGCTTTCCGAGCGGCCGGATTCGACGTCGAAGCTTATCCGGTGGACTGGCGGACTCGCGGATGGGTCGATGCCGGGGTGCCGTTCTACACGCTGAGCGACGGCCTCTGGCGCGTCGACACCGCGGTCCACGAATGGCTCGGCCTTGTGGT
>JBEIPX010000070.1:0-10032 GCA_040376815.1 Bradyrhizobiaceae bacterium | reverse complement strand
CGCGCCTTCCGTCGGCGTGAAGATGCCGCCATAGATGCCGCCAAGCACCACCAGCGCAATGCCGAGAGCCGGAACGACGCCGAGCGACGGCGCAAGCCGCTCTTTCCACGGCACGCGCGCCTGGGCCGGACCGAGCTTCGGATTCCACCGCACCATGATCGCGATCACGACGCAGTAGAAGAATGCCGCGAGCAGCCCCGGAATCAGTGCCGCCTGAAACAGCTTGGCGATATTCTGCTCGGTCGAGATCGCATAGACGACGAGAATGACCGACGGCGGAACGAGAATTCCAAGGGTGCCGCCGACTGCGACGACGCCGGTCGAAAAGCCGGCATCGTAGTTGTAGCGGCGCAGCTCCGGCAGCGCCGCCCGCCCGAACGTCGCCGTCGTCGCGACCGACGATCCGCAGATTGCGCCGAAACCGGTACAGGCAGCAATGACCGCCATCGTCAGCCCGCCGCGGCGGTGACCGGCGAAGGCGGCCGCGGCACGGAAGAGATCCGTCGCGAGGCCCGAGCGCTCGGCGAACGCACCCATCAGGATAAACAGCGGAATGACGGACAGCGTATAGTTGGCGAAAATACCGTAAGGCGTGGTTTTGATATAGTTCAGGAACGGCAAGAGGCCGTTCAACTGCATGTAGCCGAGGCTGCCGGTGAGCAGCATGGCGAGCCCGATCGGCAACCGGAACGCCATCAGCAGAAGCATGCCGACGAAGCCCAGAATTGCGATGGAGAAGCCGCTCATGATGCGGCCTTGGCCCGGCGCGCGGCCGTCACGAAACAGACGACGGCCAGCAGCACCGCGAGTACGGCGCATACCGCGACTGGAACGTAGGACGGGAACTGCAGAACCATCGAATTCTCGCCGGAGGTGTAAGCGCTCATGGCTCCGACAACCAGACGCCATGCGATCACCATCATGGCGAGGCCAAATACCACATCCCACGTTGCGTCGATCAGGCGATTGATGCGCGGCGGGAGCTTCGCCGTGAAGGTATCGACGAAGATGTTGCCGCGGCGAAGCTGGCACAGCGGCAGGAACGCGAACGCGCAGATCGCGGTTATCATCTGCACCAGTTCGAAGTCGCCGGGCACGCCCGCGGCCTTCACGAGATCGCTGCGCAGGGTCACGCTGACGACGACCATCGCGGCAACGGCAACGAGCAGCGCTCCGCCGGCAAGCGCCACCCATCGCACCAATACGTCGATGCCACGCTCGCGCGTGGCATCGGCTTCGTCCATCCCGCTCATGCTCTCAGCCTAGGCCGCCTTTTCGTACTTGGCGAGCAGCGCTTTCGCGTTCTCGAGCAGCTTGCCGCCGTCGATGTTCTTGTCCTTCATGCCCTTGAGCCAGGCCTCGGTCACCGGCTCGGTGGCCTTGCGCCACTTGTCGGCTTCCGCCTGCTCGATCACCGTGATGGTGTTGCCGCGCTTGGCGACCATGTCCGACACGATGCGGGCCTGCTCGTCCCAGACGCCGCCGGCGATCGCCGCCGTACCCATGCCCGAGTTCTTGTCGATCACGGCCTTGAGGTCGGCCGGCAGGCTGTCGTACTTGGCCTTGTTCATCGCCAGGATGAAGGGCGTGGTGTAGAACGTCGGCGAGCCCGGGATTTCCGTGTGGAACTTGACGAGCTCCTGCAGCTTCAGCGCCGGCACGACTTCCCATGGCACGACGGCGCCGTCGATCACGCGCTGCGCGATCGCTTCGGGCACCTGTGGCACCGGCATGCCGATGGCGTTCGCGCCCAGCGCCTTCAGTGCCTCGCCCGCCAGTCGCGTCGGGAAGCGCAGCTTGAGGCCCTTCAGATCGTCGAGCGTCGCAACCTTCTTGCTCGCATGGATGAGCCCGTGATCGTGCGCCCAGAAGCAGATCGGCCGCACTTCCTTGAACTCATCCTGAAGATTGGCTTCGGCATACTCTTGCAGCGCGCGTGAGTTCACCGTCGCTCGCTTGTTGACGACGAACGGCAGTTCGAACGCCTCGATCTTCGGGAAACGGCCCGGGGTGTAGCCCGTAACCGTCCAGACCAGATCGGCGACGCCGTCGCGCGCCTGATCGAACAATTGCGGCGGCGTGCCGCCGAGCTGCATCGACGGGAAGATGTCGATCTTGATGCGGCCGCCAGAATCGGCGCCGACCTTGTCTGCCCATGGTTTCAGGAATTTGCTGTGAGGATTCGAAACCGCTGGCAGAAAGTGATGCAGCTTCAGCGTCACCTCCTGCGCATTCGCGGCACTCACGCGCATGATCGCGGGCGCAGCGATCGCGGTGCCAGCCAACGACAGGAATTTGCGGCGATTGAACATTTTGTCCCTCCTCGGAGAAGACCGCCTTGGAGCGGTTTTTCGACTTTTCAGCGAACGTTGCGCAGGCAACGATTTTGCGCGGAGTCTGTCAAGTCGTGCGGCAGGTGGCAAGAAGCGCACGGCATTCTCCGGCCACCTTACTCTCCCAAACGAAAATCCAAAAGTATACCCCCGGGGTTGGCCCCGGGGGTTGGTCACATTCAGGTAACTTCAGCCGATTGCCGCATCATCATGTGACGGCAATTCTGCGGCAGCATGTCAGAACGACAGGCTGTCCTTCATCAGGACCCAGCGGCCTTTCTTGACTTGCTGAACCTGGGTGATGGTGGTCGCCAGGTGGTTGGTTTTCGAGAACTTCGTCGGCGGCGAGCTGAAGATATCCTGGAAGACGTCGCCCGACTCAAGAGCATCCAGCATCTTCTGGCCGTTCAGGTCCTTGCCTGCCTTGTTGGCATAGTGAGCAAAGGTCATCATGGCGTTGTAGCCGATGATCGCTTGCGTGTTGGCGTCGATGTTGAAGGCCTTCTTGTAGTTGGCGAGCCAATCCTTCACCTTGCCCTTCGCCGTGTCCTCGTAAGGAATTTCGAAGCCCGACGCGGCATAGAGACCTTCGACAGCCTCTTTGCCGAGTGCCGGCACTTCGAGAACGTTGGTCGGCGTTGCGCCGAGGAAGGTCACATCCCAGCCGAGCTTCTTGGCTTCGGCCATGGCGCCGATGGTTTCACGCACGACCGTGCCGAGCACGACCATGTCGCATCCGTCCGCCTTCATCTTCGCGACCTGCGCGCTGAAGTCCGAGACGCCGCGCTTGTAGCTTGTGATGGACGCGGGCTGAATCTTCATCGCCGCAACCTGCTGGGTAAAGCCGTCGAGCACGTTCTTACCGTACTCGTCGTCCTGATGCATGATGCAGGGCTTCTTCAGGTTCTTCGACTCGATCATGAACTTGACGGCTGCGCGCGTGCTCTCGACGTAGGGCAGCAGATTGTTGAACTTCAGTCGCTCCTGCGGCTTCGCCGGATCGAATTTGTAGGTGAACTCAGCCGCCGTCAGCGGAAAGAGCTGGAGCACGCCGGCATCGAACAGAATGTCCTGCGCCGCCAACACGGTGGGCGAACCCATCGGGCCGACCATCGCGAACACCTTGTCCTTTTCGATCATCTTCTGCGACGCAAGCACAGCACGCTTCGGATCGTAACCGGAGTCCTCGATGATCAGCTTGATCTTGCGGCCATGGATGCCGCCGGCGGCATTGATCTCCTCAGCTGCCATCTTCATGCCGTTGGCAACAGGCACGCCCCACGACTTGATCGGTCCCGACAGATCCTGGTGCGATCCGAGTACGATTTCAGCGGCCGAGATGCCCTGATCGGTCACCTTGGTTTGCGCGAAAGCTGGCACCTGCGTCAGCGCCAGTGCGCCTACGGCAAGGCCCAGCACCTTGTACGATGTCGACATTTCACTCTCCTCTGTTGGCCCGTTTTGAGCGAAGGTCAGGGCCTGTACGTGCCTTCGCCGCTTTCTTTCAGTCTATCGTATCCATCGCCGCGGACCCCGCGACAATCCGTCCGGGAGAGGCTACGCCACCGCCTTAGCCCCGTACATAGCCTCGATTTCTCCGGCGTACCGCTGGTTCACGAACTTCCGCTTCAGCTTCATTGTCGGCGTCAGTTCCTCGTCCTCCGGGGTCAGTTGCCGCTCGATCAGGTAGAACTTCTTGATGGTCTCGACGCGGGCAAAGTTCGCGTTGACCGCCTCGATCTCCTTCCAGATCAGGTCCTGTACTTCCGCGGCGCGGCAGAGACTTGCGTAGTTCGTGAACGGAATGTCGCGGTCCTGCGCGAACTTCTCCACGTTCTCCTGATCGATCATGACCAGGCAGGTCAGGAACGGTCGCTTGTCGCCGACTACCACCGCATCGGAGATGTAGGGCGAAAACTTGAGCTGGTTCTCGATTTCCGACGGCGTGACGTTCTTGCCGCCGGACGTGATGATGATGTCCTTCATCCGGTCAGTGATCTTGATGTAGCCCTCGTTGTCGATGGAGCCGACATCGCCCGTATGCAGCCAGCCGTTCCGGATCGTTTCCGCCGTCTTTTCCGGCTGGTTCAGGTATCCCATAAACAGGAAGTCGCCCTTGATCAGGATTTCTCCTTCCGGCGAAATCTTGACCTCGCCCCAGGGAACCGTCTTGCCAACCGAGCCGAGCTTGGTGCGGTCGCTTGGCATCAGCGTCGCAACCCCGCAATTTTCGGTCTGGCCGTAAACCTCGCGCATGTCGAGACCGATCGCCATGTACCAGCGGATCAGATCGGGCGCGATCGGAGCCGCGCCGGTGAAGCAGATATGGCACCGGTCCAGCCCGATCATGCGGCGGATGTTGCGGAACACCAGCCGGTACGCGAACCAGTTGGCGACCTGCAACGGCAGCGGCACCGGGTCGCCATCGACCTTGTAACCGGCAACGCGATCGCCGATCGCGAGCGCCTTGCTATAGACCCATTTTTGCAGCGGCGTCGCGTCCTTCAGCCCGATCATGATGCCTGAATAGAACTTCTCCCAGATACGCGGCACAGCGAGGAACGTTGTCGGCTGCACTTCGCGAATATTGTCGGGCACGGTTTCGGGGCTCTCGGCAAAGTTCATCACCGAGCCGACCGCGATCGAGAGATAGTAGCCGCCGATCCGCTCGGCGACATGACACAGCGGCAGAAACACCAGCCGCTCTTCACTCTCGTTCGGGATCAGCAGCGTGTCGGCGTTGCGCATCTGATGCACGACGCTGCGGTTCGAATGCATTGCGCCCTTCGGGGGGCCTGTGGTGCCGGATGTATAGACCAGGATCGCCAGATCGTCGGCGCCACGGCTCTTGATCATTTCCTCCCACAGCGCCTCGCGGCCGGACATGTGGTTGCGGCCGAGCGCACGGAGCTCGTCGAACGACATCGCCATCGGATCGTTGAAGCCGCTCAGGCCCTCCATGTCGAAGATCACGATCTTCTCGAGGCTCGGGCAACGCGCGCGGCAGGTCAGCACCTTGTCGAGCTGTTCTTCGTCTTCGACGAAGATCACCTTCGTGCGGGAGTCGTTGACGAGATACTCAACCTGCGGAATCGAGTCGGTCGGGTAGATGCCGGACGAAACGCCGCCGGCGCACAACACCCCCATGTCCGCATAGAGCCAATCGGGAATGGCGTTGGCAACGATGGATGCAACATCGCCGGGCTTGAAGCCGATGGCGTGCAGCGCGTAAGCAACTTCCTTGGAAACTTGCAGCCACTCGTTCCACGTCGTGGCCTGCCAGACGCCGAACACCTTCTCGCGGATCGCGGGCTTGTCGCCGCGTAACTTCACCGATGCGAGAAAGCTTCCCGCAATCGTGTCCGCCACCGTTACCGTAGCCGCCCTCGCCATCGCCGTCTTCCCTCGTTCGATTTCTGCTCCCGTTCGCGCCCGGCTTTCCGCCGGGTTCTTGTTGAGATTGCCGCTTGTTGCCGCCGGCTTATCTCCAGGTTTTCTTCTTCTTCCAGCGCCGCTCGCCCCGCGCGCCGTGATCGGCCGCACCGAGGTAGAACTCCTGGATGTCTTGCGACTGCATCAGCTTCTCGCAGGTATCGTTCATCACCACGCGGCCGATCTCGAGCACGTAGCCGTAATGCGCAGTTTCCAGCGCCACCTTGGCATTCTGCTCGACCAGCAGGATCGACGTGCCCCGCTCCTCGTTGATGCGGCGGATGATGCCGAAGATTTCCTTTACCAGCAGCGGCGACAAACCGAGCGACGGCTCGTCGAACAGCAGCAGCGTCGGCCGGTTCATCAAGGCGCGGCCGATCGCCAGCATCTGCTGCTCGCCGCCGGACAGCTGACCGGCCGGCTGATTGATGCGTTCGCGCAGGCGCGGGAAGTAGATGTAAACTTGTTCGAGATCGGCGGCGACACCGTCGCTATCGCTGCGCGGATAGGCGCCCATCAGCAGGTTTTCGCGCACGCTCAGGAACGGAAACACCTCGCGCCCCTCGGGCACGTGGCTAAGACCAAGACGGACGATCTTGTCGGCATCCATCCGCTGAATCGGCTTACCTTCGAACTCGATCGATCCCTTCTTCGGATCGAGGATGCCGGAGATGGTTTTCAGAACCGTGGTCTTGCCGGCGCCGTTGGCGCCGAGCAGCGTAACGATCTTGCCGCGTGGCACTTCCAGCGAGATGCCGCGGATGGCCATGATCGGCCCGTAGTAGCTCTCGATGTTGCTGACCTTGAGAACGATGTCGGATGCGCTCATATCATCACCCTCATGTGCCGAGATAGGCCGCAACGACGTCGGGGTGAGACTGCACCTCGGCCGGCTGCCCCATCGCCAGCACCTTGCCGTAGTTCAGCGCAATGACGCGGTCGGACACACGGCTGACCAGCGACATGTCGTGTTCGACCATCAGCACGGTGATGCCGAGCTCGCTCTTCATGTCGCGAATCCAGAACGACATGTCGGTCGTCTCTTCCACGTTCAGTCCCGACGACGGCTCGTCGAGCAGGATCAGCTTGGGTTCAGTGCACAGCGCACGTGCCAGTTCGACCACCTTGCGGACGCCATAAGGCAAGCCCGAGATCACACGATCGCGATAAGGTTCGAGGTCGAGAAACTCGATCACCTGCTCGACTTTGTGGCGATGCATTTTCTCGTCGCGCCGCACGCTCGGCATGAACAGGATTTCCTGCCACAGGCTCGACGTGCAGTGACGGTGGCGGCCCACCAGCAAGTTGCTCAGGACCGACGCATTCTCGAACAGCTCGATGTTCTGGAAGGTGCGCGCGATGCCGAGCTTGGCGATGTCGTACGGCGGGTCGTCCGTGATGTCGCGATCCTCGAAGTACAGCTTGCCCGTGGTCGGATTGTAGAGCCGCGAGATCAGGTTGAAGATCGAGCTCTTGCCCGCACCGTTCGGGCCGATGATCGACAGAATTTCGCCCTTCTCGATCGCGAAGCTGACGGAGTCGACGGCCTTCAGTCCACCGAAGTGCAGCGACAGGTTCTCGGCGCGAAAGTAGCTCATCGGTTTCGCTCCGACTTCATATAGATCTTCTGACGCTTGAAGGTCGCGCGCTTGTAGAGCGGGAACAGCTGGAAGAAGAGCTTGATCTTCAGCCAGCGTCCGTAGAGGCCAAGCGGCTCGAACAGGATGAACGCCATGATGATGAAGCCGTAGATCGCGCCCTTCAGTCCGTTGGCCGAGGCGACCGCAGCCACCGATTTCTCGATCTCCGCGGCCTTCGCAGCGCCGGCCCCGAGCAGCATCGAGAAGTTCGCGACCGCGCCGGGGATATCGTCCTTCAGGAAGGTCAGGAACGGATCGATCATCACCACGAAGATCGCGCCGAGCACCGCGCCATGCAGACTGAACGCGCCACCGATCAGGATCACCATGATGAACTCGATCGAGAGCGCCAGCGTGAACATCTCGGGCGAGATGAAGGACAGCTTGTGCGCGTAGAGACAACCGGCCAGGCCCGTGATCGCCGCGCTGATGGCGAACGACTTCACCTTGTAGAGCGAAACGTTGATGCCCATGCTCTTCGCGGCCGTCTCGCTGTCGCGGATGGCGACGAACGCGCGCCCCGTCGGCGACCGCATCAGGTTGATGGCGCCGAGAATGATCAGCAGCAGCACGCCCACGCACAGATAATAGAAGGTGGGACTGTCGCGCGGGATCGTCGTGCCGAGCATCTCGATCGTCTTGACCCGCAGACCTTCGTTGCCGTGCGTGACGCTTTCCCAGCGCGCCAGGATTTCCTCGACGATGAAGGCGAAGGAAATGGTGGCGATGACGAGATAGATGCCTTGCAGGCGCAGGGCCGGAAAGCCGACCATCGCACCGATCAGTCCGGTGAGAAGTCCCGCAGTCAGGAAGTAGACCGGAAACGGCACGCCGTATTTCTGCAGGTAGGCCGCCGTATAAGCGCCGATCGCCAGAAACGCTGCGTGGCCGAGCGAGGCCTGCCCGGTAAAGCCGGTCAGAATCAGAAGCGCAACGCCGACGATGGCGTAGATCGCGACGAACACGAGCTGACTGATGAGGTAGCTCGACAGTACGAACGGCGCGACTGCGAGCAGCACCAGAAGCGTGCCGTAGGTCCACATATAGCCCGCGTGCGGAAAGAGCTTGATGTCGTCTTCGTAGTCGGTCTTGAAGAGAAACTTCATGCTTCAGACCTTCTTACGAACGTGGAGGCCAAAAATGCCTTCCGGTTTCAGGAGCAGCACCGCAAGCAGCACAAGATAAGGCGCGACGTCTTTCCAGCCCTGCGGCAGGTAGAAGCCGGCCATGCTTTCGATCACGCCGATGAGGATGCCGCCGACGACGGCGCCGGGGATCGATCCGAATCCTCCGAGCACGGCCGCGGGAAACGCTTTCAGCCCGAGCACCAGACCGACGTTCGAATGGATGAAGGTGATCGGTGCGAGCAGAACGCCGGCACAGGTCGCAACCGCAGCCGAGATCGCCCAGACGATCGCGACGACGCGCTTGACTGGAATGCCCATGTAGTAGGCAGCGAGCATATTCTCGGATGTGGCGCGCATCGCCGTTCCGAGTGTGGTCTTGTTGAAGAAGAGATACAGCAGAAGGCACAGCAGCAAGGTTGCGGCGATCACCGAGAGCTTGTCGTGCGCGAGCACAAGGCCGCCGAGCCGCAGCACGCCTTGCGAGAACGGCGTCTCGATCTTGAGATCGTCGGTGCCCCAGATCATGCCGGCGATCGAGCGCAGGAAGAAGCCGAGACCGATCGTCGCCATGACGATGGTGAACTGCGGATAGCCCAGGATCGGCCGTACGATCAGCCGCTCGGCGATCATGCCGCACGCGGCCATCGCGATCACAGCGCCGAGAAACCCGAGCCAGTAATTGAAGCCGAGAATGCCGATGAAGGTGAAGGCGAAGAAGCCGCCCAGCATCATCAGGTCGCCCTGAGCGAAATTGACGACTTCGGTCGCCTTGTAAATCAGCACGAAGCCGAGTGCGATCAGGCCATAGACGCAGCCAAGCGCAATTCCGCTCACAAGCTGCTGAACAAAGTCCAGCATCGCGATTGTCCCTCCCCCTGTCGCACAGCGATTTTTATCGTCTTGTGCGTGTAGCAACCGCGTTTTGTTTTTGCTTTTTTACGTTCGTGACGAACGCCGCGCCGCTCAAGGCATAGTGCCAAATCACAACGGCAAGTCAACACGATGCGGGCCGATCGCAGCTTCATCAGATGAAATGCGGATGAGAAACATTTTCGTTGGCGCACGATATGCCAAGCATCATTTCAAACACTGCGATCCTCTGTCATCGGCGCTGCGCGCGGCGCATGTATTTTCATGTTGCGTTGATCATCGGCGCTGCTGCTGCGGCAGGTTGTCGCTCGACAATGCAAAGCCGCACCTGCGCGCGGACATGTCCGGCAGTCACGCCAAGGAGACTGCGAGTGTTGGCAATTGACTTCGTATCATACTGTAACGACCGCGATTTGCTGTTGCGCTGCACCATGGTGTCCCGACACCACAAATTAGTTTGAGCGATTCCAAATTCCTTGCCGAGGCTTCTGAAGCGGCCCATTCTTTCCCCGCTCGCGCGCCATCCCGGTGGGCGCCGGACGCAGTCTCGAAGGTTGAAATCGTCGCCGTAAGTGACGCCAGCACCGGAGGGGAAGAAGCATGCCCAACCTCAACATCAATGGGCGGAAT
>JBEIPX010000229.1:0-5482 GCA_040376815.1 Bradyrhizobiaceae bacterium | reverse complement strand
GGCGTGATCGCTTCGGGCTTCATCAGTTGCAACGCTGCCGGCGGCAGCAGCTCCTCGGTCATGCG
This sequence comes from Bradyrhizobiaceae bacterium, assembly GCA_040376815.1. GTDB lineage: Bacteria > Pseudomonadota > Alphaproteobacteria > Rhizobiales > Xanthobacteraceae > SG-bin9. Next base: position 5,417 of record JBEIPX010000229.1, on the reverse strand, counting down.
CGTTGCCGCCGTCGGCGCGATCGTGTTGACGCGGATGTTGGTCTTGCGTCCCTCTTCCGCCAGCACGTTCATCAGGCCGGCCATCGCCGCTTTCGCCGCGCCGTAGTTGGCCTGGCCGAAATTGCCGAACAGGCCCGACGACGACGAGGTCAGCACGATGCGGCCGTAGTTCTGCTCGCGCATGCCGTTCCACACCGCCTTGCAACAGTTGAACGTGCCGGTGAGATGCACGCCGATGACCTTGGCGAAATCCGCAGGCTCCATCTTGGCGAACGACTTGTCGCGCAGGATTCCCGCATTGGCGACGAGCACATCGACCTTGCCGAATTTTTCCGTCGCCTGCGCGACCATCGCTTCGACCTGCGCGAAGTCGGAGACATCTGCGCCGTTGGCGATCGCCTCGCCGCCCGCCGTCCTGATCTCCTCGACCACCGTATCCGCCGGACCGAGCGAGCCGCCGGTGCCGTCGCGCGCGCCGCCGAAATCGTTGACCACGACTTTCGCGCCGAGCTTCGCCAGCGACAGCGCGTGGCTGCGGCCGAGTCCATTGCCTGCGCCGGTGACGATGGCGACGCGGCCGTCAAATCGGATTGTCATGATTGCTTCAGCCTCATTCGAAATAGCTCAGCCCGATCCAGTCGGCGGCGATCGCGGGCTTTGTTTCGCCTTCGATCTCGACTGTCACCAGCGAGCGTGAAAACAGTTCGTTCGGCTTGCGCAGGTACGCCTCGCCGAGCGTAAAGCGGCCGCGCACGCGCGAGCCCGACTTCACCGGTGAGATGAAGCGTAGCTTGTCGAGGCCATAGTTGACGCCCATGGTCGCGCCTTCGATCGGCGGCATCACCTCGTACGAGAAGATGCTCATCATCGACATGGTGAGGAAGCCGTGCGCCACGGTGGTGCCGAACGCCGTATCCTTAGCGCGCACCGGATCGACATGGATGTACTGATGATCCTCGATCACGTCGGCGAACTGGTCGATCCGCTTCTGATCGAGTGTATGCCAGTTGGAGACGCCGATCTCCTGCCCGACCATCTTGAGATACGCTTCGAGCGGGATCGCTTGCTTGCGCCAGACGCTGTTCATTCTTGTTGGTTCTCCGGGACCTTTTCCGATCCTGTCATTGCGAGCGAAGCGAAGCAATCCAGCCACGGGCAAGAAATGGATTGCTTCGTCGCTGTTGCTCCTCGCAATGACGGCGCTACGAACGGACACTCTGCAACGCCGGGAAATCCTCTTCCCGAAACTCGGCGCCCCGCAGCGGATCGTCGCGGTTGTTGTCGTGCTCGAGCCGGCGCAGCTGCACGCGGCGGATTTTACCCGAGATCGTCTTTGGCAGTTCGGTCACGAGTTCGAGGCGGCGGATTCGTTTGAACGGCGCGAGCCGCGCATGCGTGTGCGCGAAGATGGATTCGGCCGTCGCGGCGGACGGTGCCACGCCGCCCACCAGCAGCACATAGGCTTTCGGAACCGCGAGCCGGATCGGATCGGGCGATGGAACCACCGCGGCTTCCGCCACCGCTTCATGTTCGAGCAGAATGCTCTCGAGCTCGAACGGCGAGATGCGATAGTCCGACGACTTGAACACGTCGTCGGAACGGCCGACGAAGGTCAGATAGCCGTCGTCGTCAACGAACACGACATCGCCGGTGCGATACGCATCGCCGTCCGCCGAATGCGGCTTGCCGTCCTCGCCGAGATAGCCGCGCATCAATCCCGCGGGGCGATCCGCGCCGAGCAGCAAGCTGATCTCGCCTTCGCTCGCCGGGTTGCCATCGGCATCCGCGACGCGCACGCGATAGCCCGGCATCGGCCGGCCCATGGAGCCGACCTTCACCGGCTGGCCCGGCGAGTTGCCGGCGAGCGCGGTGGTTTCGGTCTGGCCGTAGCCGTCGCGGATGGTGAGGTTCCACGCCGCACGAATCTGATCGATCACTTCCGGATTGAGCGGTTCGCCCGCGCCGCAGACTTCCCGCAGCGACATCCTGTATTGCGTGAGGTCTTCCTGAATCAACAGCCGCCACACCGTCGGCGGCGCACACAGCGTCGTCACCTTGCAGCGCTGGATCGTCTGCAACAGGCTCTTGGCCTCGAAGCGCGGCTGGTTGGCGATGAAGATCGTCGCACCCGCATTCCATGGCGCGAAGAAGCAGCTCCACGCATGCTTGGCCCAGCCGGGCGACGAAATGTTGAGATGCACGTCGCCGGGCTGCAGCCCGATCCAGAACATCGTCGTCAGCGCGCCGACCGGATAGCTGCGATGACTGTGCAGCACGAGCTTCGGCTTCGCGGTCGTGCCCGACGTGAAGTAGAGCAGCATCGGATCGTCGGCTTTGGTCACGCCGTCCGGCGTGAAGGCCTCGGGCTGCTTGCGCGCATCGGCGAAGGGCAGCCAGCCGGACGCACCGCTCTCGCCGACGACGATCCTGGCCACGCCCGGCGCCTTCAGCCCATCGAACTTCGCGACCTGATCGGCGGAGGCGACCACCGCGCGCGCCTTGCCGCGATCGAGGCGGTCCTGCAATTCGTCCGGCGTCAGCAGCGTCGTCGCCGGAATGACGATGACGCCGAGCTTGATCGCCGCCAGCATCGTCTCCCAGAGCGGCACCACATTGCCGAGCAGCAGCAACAGATGATCGCCGCGCTTCAGCCCCTGCCCGCGCAGGAAGTTCGCCACCTGATTGGAGCGCGTCGAAAGTTCGGCGAACGTCAGCTTGGTTTCCGCTCCGCCCGCAACATCGACGATCCAGAGTGCGGTGCGGCTCGCGCTCTCGGCGCTGCGCGCGAGTTCCGCATCGAACCAGTCGAGCGCCCAGTTGAACGCCGGCTGATCCGGCCAGCGGAAATCTTTCACCGCCGTGTCGTAGTCGGTGCGGTGGCGCAGAAGAAACGCGCGCGCGTCTTGGAAGGTGGTCATAGACGAGGACTCTAGTGGTCGTTAGGCCGCGAAATAGATCACAGACGTCATTCCCGCGAAAGCGGGGATCCAGTAATCCAAGGCGTCGAGATCAGGATGAAGCAATGCGGATCACTGGATCGCCCGGTCCAGCCGGGCGATGACAGGAATAGCTTACTTCGCCAGGCTGCGAACGTGATTGATGATGCCGGAAAAGTCCACTCCGCCGTGCCCGGCGGCATCGAACGCCTTGTAGAGTTCCTGCGCGTGCTTGCCGAGCGGCGTCGCGGCGCCGGCAGCCGACGCAGCATCCTGCGCGAGCGTCAGGTCCTTCACCATCAGTGCAGAGGCGAAGCCCGGCTTGTAGCCGTTGTTCGCGGGCGACGCCGGCACCGGACCCGGCACCGGGCAATAGCTGGTCAGCGCCCAGCACTGACCCGACGAGGTCGAGGACACATCGAACAGCGCCTGATGCGACAGGCCGAGCTTCTCGGCCAGCGCGAACGCTTCGCCGACCGCGATCATCGAAATGCCGAGGATCATGTTGTTGCAGATCTTCGCCGCCTGCCCGGCACCCGGATCGCCGCAATGGACGATCTTCTTGCCCATGGCTTCGAGGATCGGCTTCGCCGCACCGAACGACTTGGCATCGCCGCCGCACATGAAGGTCAGCGTTCCGGCGGTGGCGCCACCGACGCCGCCGGAGACCGGCGCATCGACCGACAGCAAACCCGCCTTGCTGGCGAGGCCGTGCGCCGCGCGCGCGCTGTCCACGTCGATGGTCGAGCAATCGATGATCAGCGCGCCCTTCGCGATCGATGGGATGACGTCAGTCCACACGGCGACCACGTGCTTGCCGGCCGGCAGCATGGTGATCACCACCTCCGCGCCCTTCACGGACGTTGCCGCGCTGTCGGCGATCGTCACACCGGCCGCCTTCGCTGCCGTCTTCGACGCCTCGACGAGATCGAAGCCCGTCACCTTGTGCCCGGCCTTGACCAGATTGGCGGCCATCGGCCCGCCCATGTTGCCGAGTCCGATGAATGCGATGTTTGCCATGATGTCCTCCCCTTACGCGCTTTTCTTGCTTGCCTGCTCGAACACGAGTTCCTCATCGCCGAGGCTGGTAAAATACGGCGCGATCATCTGCGGCGTCACCTCGTCGACCGTCTTCGGCGACCAGACCGGATTGCGATCCTTGTCGATGACGGCGGCACGAACGCCCTCGCGGAAGTCGTCGCTGGCAAATACCGCCAGCGCCGCGCGGTACTCGCGGACGAGACATTCTTCCAGCGTCGCCGACTCGCGCGCGAGCCGCAGCAGCTTCAGCGTGACGACGAGGCCGCGCGGCGATTTCTCGTTCAACGTCTTCAGCGTCGCCAGCGCGAGCTCCGAGCCGTCTTGCATCAACGCGTCCATAATCTCGTCGATACGATCGTGGGCGAACCGCCTGTCGATCTGCGGCTGCAGCGCCGCGACCGGCCCCGCCTTCTCGCCTGTGGCGAAGCTGCGGATCAAATCCCACACGTCCGCGTCTTCCGCGCCCGGATTGATGTTGGTCAGCGCCCGGCGCAGATCGAACAGCTTCGCCTGCGGCACCACCCAGTCGGCGAACTTCGCATGCACCGCGTCCGGGCCGTTCATCATCGCGCCGGTCAGGCCGAAATACGTGCCGATCTCGCCCGGCGCATTCGCAAGCAACCAGGTGCCGCCGACATCCGGGAAGAAGCCGAGCCCGACTTCCGGCATGGCGAGCCTCGTCTTGTCGGTGACGACGCGATGCTTGCTATGCGCCGAGAGACCGACGCCGCCACCCATGACGATACCGTCCATGAACGCGACATAGGGCTTGCTGAAATGCGCGATGCGCGAGTTGAGGATGTACTCCTCGCGCCACAGAATCTTGCCGAGATCGCCCTTCGCGTGCGAACTCTCCCACAGCGCGCGGATATCGCCGCCGGCACAAAGCCCGCGCTCGCCCGCCCCTTCCAGCACGATGACGCTCACTGCCGGATCGGCTTCGAACGCGTCCAGCGCCTTGTCGACGTCGCGAAACATCTCCAGCGTGACGGCGTTGATCGCCTTCGGCCGGTTGAGACGGATGATCCCGGCCGCACCCTCGCGCACGGCGACGAGATCACCTTCGATAAGCGGCGCGTTCATCGCGCGCCCTCGATCAGCTTGCGGGCGACGATCACGCGCATGATTTCGTTGGTGCCTTCCAGGATCTGATGCACGCGCAGGTCGCGCACGATCTTCTCGATGCCGTACTCGGCGAGATAGCCGTAGCCACCGTGCAGTTGCAGCGCCTGGTTGGCAATCTCGAACCCGGCATCGGTGCCGAACCGCTTCGCCATGGCGCAGAGCATCGATGCGTCCGGCGCTTTCGCGTCGAGTGCGGCCGCCGCGCGCCACAGGAACGTGCGCGCCGCCTCCAGCTCCGTCGCCATATCGGCGATTTTGAACTGCAACGCCTGGAATTCATCGAGCCGCTTGCCGAAAGCTTTTCGCTCTTTCATG
>JBEIPX010000568.1:0-1807 GCA_040376815.1 Bradyrhizobiaceae bacterium | reverse complement strand
GCTGACCGAGCGGCTCGCGACGCGCCACAAACTGCGCGTCCGGCATCTGCCGCCCGACGTCATGCTCGGCTCGGTCCGGCGGCTCGATCGTCACCGCAGGGAAGTGCTGTTCGATGACTCGCTCGATACGGCGAGCTTCACGTTCCAGCTGGCGCAGCAGCTTGCCTATCTCGAATTTGAAGACGAGATCGCGGCTGCGCTGAAAGCCGGCCATTTCAGCGGCAAGAGCGCAAAATTGCTGGCGCATCGTTCGCTCGCAAGTTACGCCGCCGCGGCGCTGACCATGCCGTACTCCGAATTCGCGAAAGCGGCGGAAGCGCGCAGCTACGACCTCGAAGCGTTGGCGCGTCAGTTTGGCACGAGTTTCGAGCAGACGGCGCATCGCATCACGACGCTGCAACGGCCGGGCGCAGAGAAGGTTCCGTTCTTTCTGATCCGCGTCGATCCCGCCGGCAACATCTCCAAATTGCTCGATGGCGCGGGCTTTCCTTTCGCCAAGCATGGCGGTGCCTGTCCGCTGTGGTCGGTCCATGGCGTGTTCAAAATGCCGCGCCAGATCGTGACGCAGTGGCTGGAATTGCCCGATGGCCAGCAGTTTTTCTCGATTGCCCGCACGGTGACGGCCGGCGGCGGCTCGTACGGAGCGGTGCGCGTGGAGCGCGCGATCGCGATCGGTTGCGCCGCCGAGCATGCGGGAAAACTGATTTATACCAGAGATGAAACCGGCCGCCGTGACGCGCCGACGCCGATCGGCGTCGCATGCCGCGTCTGCCATCGTCCGACATGCGCGGCGCGATCCGAGCTTCCGATCGGCCGTGAACTTCTTCCCGACGATTACCGGCGGCTCAACGTTCCGTTCGGATTCTCGTCCGATTGATCGCACGCCGCACTGGGATTCCTGTAAAGTTTGGCCTACATACAGCGTCAGCGCGACCGGACCAAGGGTTCGGGAACACAGACCGCGAAGACGTAATTGGTTTGAATGTCGGAGGCTTAGATGAGTGGCGGCAGCAATTTCTGGGTGATCGGTGGCGAGTTCGGCTCGATGAATTTCCACAAGCTCGTGGCAGGTTCGGCGCAGGTGCAGGGTCCGTTCAAGACTCGCCAGGAAGCCGAGGATGCGTGGAAAATCGTCTCGGAAGAAAACCGCCACAAAGCCGGCGTGCGCTTCTCGATCGTCGAAGAGCCGAACCGCAACGGCTGATCTGACCGGCTCCCGCTAGTCTTTGACAGCGAACGGCCTCGCCCGGTGCTTCGGGCGGGGCCGTTGCCGTTTCTTACCAGTCTCTTGGCCGATTCTCTTTCGCGGTAAGGCGCACGCCGGTCCAAGCCATTGGAAATCAAGGGCCTTTTCCCGGGTCATGGTAACTGATAGGTTAACGCCAGTTTCGTGCCGTAGGGAAAGGCCAGACGATGTCCGAGCCGAATGCAGACCACAAAGCTCATGCGCGCCCCGTGCTGCTGCGTGATGCGCTTCGCCGCGCGCGGATCGAAGCGGCCGACCGTACCAGCGTTGTCGTCGACCTGCGCGATGCGGAAGTTGCCCGGCTGGAAATCCTGAGCGAAGCGCTCGATCCGGTGTTTGCGGAGATCCCCGACCAGATCGATCTGTTCGATCGCGGCATCAGCCAGGGCGATACGCCGCGGCTGTGGATCGATGTCGTCGCGCATGTCGTGATGGGGCGCGACAAGCGGCAGTATCGTTTCGTGCGCGACACGCGCTTCGGCCGCACCGTGCTCGCCGAGTCGCATGAGACCGGACCGATCGTGCAGGCGATCACCGATTACGTCGCACGCCGCATGATCG
>JBEIPX010000241.1:0-5376 GCA_040376815.1 Bradyrhizobiaceae bacterium | reverse complement strand
GTCCGCACAAGAAGTGCCGCGTGACGATCTACGCCGCCCGTCCGGGTGTCGTGATCGGCAAGAAGGGCGCTGACATCGACAAGCTTCGCAAGAAGGTCGCCGACATCACCGCCTCCGACGTCGTCATCAACATCGTCGAAATCCGCAAGCCGGAACTCGACGCGACGCTGGTCGCCGAATCGATCGCGCAGCAGCTTGAGCGCCGCGTTGCATTCCGCCGCGCCATGAAGCGCGCCGTTCAGTCGGCGATGCGTCTCGGCGCCGAAGGCATCCGTATCAATTGCTCGGGCCGTCTCGGCGGCGCCGAAATCGCGCGCATGGAGTGGTACCGCGAAGGTCGCGTGCCGCTGCACACCCTGCGCGCTGACGTCGATTACGGCGTTGCCACCGCGTTCACGACGTTCGGTACCTGCGGCGTCAAGGTCTGGATCTTCAAGGGCGAAATCCTCGAGCACGATCCGATGGCGCAGGACAAGCGTATGGCTGAAGCCGAGAGCGGTGGCGGCGGTGGCCGTCCGCGTCGCGACGCAGCCTGAGAAACAAAAAGGTTTGAGGGCGTAACGCCATGATGCAACCAAAGAAGACAAAGTTCCGGAAAGCCCATAAGGGCCGGATTCACGGCGTCGCCTCGTCGGGTGCGACGCTGTCGTTCGGCCAGTTCGGGCTGAAGGCGATGGAGCCGGAACGCGTCACCGCGCGCCAGATCGAAGCGGCTCGCCGTGCGCTCACGCGTCACATGAAGCGCGCCGGCCGCGTCTGGATCCGCGTGTTCCCGGACGTGCCGGTGTCGAAGAAGCCCGCTGAAGTCCGGATGGGCTCGGGCAAGGGTACGCCGGAATTGTGGGTCGCGCGCGTCAAGCCGGGCCGCATCATGTTCGAGATCGACGGCGTGACCGTTCAGACGGCAAAGGAAGCGCTTGGGCTTGCTGCCGCCAAGCTGCCGATCAAGACGCGCTTCGTTGCGCGCATCGCGGAGTAAAGTCATGGCCGAGATGAAAACGTCGGATATCCGGGCGATGAGCCCCGACCAGATGGACGATGCAATCCTCAATCTGAAGAAGGAGCGCTTCAACCTGCGCTTCCAGCGTGCCACCGGGCAGCTCGAAAACACCTCGCGCCTGCGCGAAGCTCGCCGCGATATCGCGCGGATCAAGACCATTGCCGCGCAGCAGCGCGCGAAAAAGAAGTAAGGGGCATCCGATGCCGAAGCGAACGTTGCAGGGTGTCGTCGTCAGCGACAAGACCGACAAGACGGTGGTGGTGCGCGTGGATCGCCGCTTCACCCATCCGATCTACAAGAAGACGATCCGCCGCTCGAAGAACTACCACGCCCACGACGAGAACAACGAGTTCTCGACCGGCGATCAGGTGTGGATCCAGGAGAGCAAACCGATTTCGAAACTCAAGCGCTGGGTCGTGACCCAGGGCGAGAAGAAGAAAACAGCCTGAGGCATAATCCCGAAGAGCGGGAACCGGTTTTCGGACCGGATTATGTTTCGAAGATAAAGAGCGCAATCCGCGCATAGAAAGAGGACGAGGTGCATCAATGATTCAGATGCAGACCAACCTCGACGTGGCCGATAATTCCGGCGCGCGCCGTGTCATGTGCATCAAGGTGCTTGGAGGTTCCAAGCGCCGTTATGCGACGGTGGGCGACATTATCGTCGTGTCGATCAAGGAAGCCATTCCCCGCGGCAAGGTGAAGAAGGGCGACGTGATGAAGGCCGTGGTCGTGCGGGTCCGCAAGGATATCCGCCGTCCGGATGGCTCCGTCATCCGCTTCGACCGCAACGCGGCCGTGCTGATCAACAATCAGTCCGAGCCGGTCGGCACCCGTATCTTCGGGCCGGTGCCGCGCGAGCTGCGCGCCAAGAACCACATGAAGATCATTTCGCTCGCGCCGGAGGTGCTGTGATGGCTGCCAAGATCCGGAAGGGCGACAAGGTCATCGTGCTGAACGGCCGCGACAAGGGCCGCACCGGCGAAGTGTTCGAGGTGCGTCCGCGCGAGAGCCGTGCGCTGGTGCGTGGCGTCAATCTGGTGAAGCGTCACCAGAAGCAATCCGCTAGCCAGGAAGGCGGCATCATTTCCAAGGAAGCGCCGATCCACCTGTCGAACATCGCGATCGTCGGCAAGGACGGCAAGCCGACCCGCGTCGGTTTCAAGATTCAGAAGGACGGCACCAAGGTGCGCGTTTCCAAGCGCACGGGAGCAGAGATCGATGGCTGAGACTGCTTACGTTCCCCGGCTGCGCACGCAGTTCGACAAGGAAATTCGCGGCAAGCTGACCGAACAGTTCGGCTATGCCAACGTCATGGAAGTGCCCCAGCTGACCAAGGTGGTCATCAATATGGGCATCGGTGAAGCCGTCAACGACCGCAAGAAGGTCGAAATGGCTGCGAACGATCTCGCGCTGATCTCCGGCCAGAAGCCGATCGTGACTCATTCGCGCATGGCGATCTCGACCTTCAAGCTGCGCGAAGGTCAGGCGATCGGCTGCAAGGTCACGCTGCGCAAGGCGCGCATGTATGAGTTCGTCGACCGCCTGGTCAACGTCGCGCTGCCGCGCGTCCGCGACTTCCGCGGCCTCAATCCGAAGAGCTTCGATGGCCGCGGCAACTATTCGCTCGGCATCAAGGAACACATCATTTTCCCGGAAATCGATTTCGACAAGATTTCGGATACCTGGGGCATGGACATCACGGTTTGCACCTCGGCGCCCGACGACGATCAGGCGCGCGCGTTGCTGACCGCATTCAATTTCCCGTTCCGGCAGTGAGACGCGCACACGCAGCGTCTCAAACGCGGAAAGGTTAGGAGCTAGAAATGGCGAAGAAGAGTTCGATCGAGAAGAACAATCGGCGGATGCGGATGACCAAGAATGCTGCCGCCAAGCGCGCGCGGCTGAAGGCCATTATCGCAGACAAGAAGAAGCCGATGGAAGAGCGCTTTGCGGCGACTCTGAAGCTTGCCGAAATGCCGCGTAACTCGTCGGCAACGCGCATTCGCAACCGCTGCGAACTGTCGGGCCGTCCGCGCTCGGTCTATCGCAAGACCAAGCTCAGCCGTATCGCGATGCGCGATCTCGGTTCCAAGGGCCTGGTTCCCGGCCTCGTCAAGTCGAGCTGGTAAGGGGAGGGCGATAGATGTCTACGCACGATCCGATCAGCGATCTCATCACCCGCATCCGCAACGCGCAGATGCGTAACAAGTCCAAGGTCTCGACCCCCGGGTCGAAGATGCGCCAGAACGTTCTCGAGGTGCTGAAGGCCGAAGGCTACATCCGCGGTTATGCCGCGGTGGAGCACACCGGCGGCCGCAGCGAGCTTGAGATCGAGCTGAAGTATTTCGACGGCGAGCCCGTCATTCGCGAGATCGAGCGGGTCTCCAAGCCGGGCCGGCGTGTGTACGCCTCGGTGAAGAACCTGCCGCGCGTGAACAATGGACTCGGCATTTCGGTGCTGTCGACGCCCAAGGGAATTATGGCTGACCACGACGCGCGTGACGCGAACGTGGGCGGCGAAGTTCTCTTCACGGTGTTCTGAGGAAGGGAAGAACCATGTCCCGTGTAGGCAAAAGGCCGGTTCCCGTGACGCAGGGCGTCACTGCGACCGTCGACGGCCAGACCGTGAAGATGAAGGGGCCGAAGGGCCAGCTTCAGTTCGTGGTGCATGATGACGTCGAGGTGAAGCTCGAGAACGGCGCGGTGACGGTTGCGCCGCGCTTCGAGACCAAGCGCGCTCGCTCGCTTTATGGCACCTCGCGCGCCCAGATCGCCAATCTGGTCGAAGGCGTCACGAAGGGCTTCGAAAAGAAGCTGGAAATCACCGGCGTCGGCTATCGCGCCGCGTTGCAGGGCAAGAACCTGCAGCTCGCGCTCGGCTACAGCCACGACGTGGTCTATCCGATCCCTGAAGGCATCGCGATTACCACGCCGAAGCCGACCGAGATCTTGATTGTCGGCAACGACATTCAGCGTGTCGGTCAGGTTGCCGCAGAAATCCGCAGCTATCGTCCGCCGGAGCCCTACAAGGGCAAGGGCGTGAAGTACGAGGGCGAATTCATCTTCCGCAAGGAAGGCAAGAAGAAGTAACGGGGCCGATCATGTCGAAGCTCAAGATCACGAATGCCCGGCGCAAGCAGCGCGTGCGCCTCGCGGTGCGCCGCAACGCCAACGGCCGTCCGCGCCTGTCGGTGTTCCGCTCGTCGAAGCACATCTACGCGCAGGTGATCGACGATCAGAAGGGTGTGACGCTCGCGTCCGCCTCGTCGCTCGAGAAGACGATGCGCGATGGCGGCAGCACCGGCGCCAACATCGATGCGGCGAAGGCGGTCGGCAAGCTGCTCGCCGAGCGCGCCGTCAAGAACGGCGTCAAGGAAGTCATTTTCGACCGCGGCGGCTATCTCTATCACGGTCGCGTCAAGGCGCTCGGCGATGCCGCGCGTGAAAGCGGACTGAGTTTCTAACGGATTTGCAGGCAACGAGCCTGACGAAGGATTGGACACATGGCAGGTGAACGCGAACGCGGCAATCGCGAACGGAACCGGGATCGGGAAGAGCGCGACAGCGAGTTTGTCGACAAGCTCGTCCACATCAACCGTGTCGCGAAGGTGGTGAAGGGCGGCAAGCGCTTCGGCTTTGCTGCGCTCGTCGTCGTCGGCGATCAGAAGGGCCGCGTCGGCTTCGGTCACGGCAAAGCGCGCGAAGTGCCGGAAGCCATCCGCAAGGCGACCGACTCGGCGAAGCGTAACCTGACGCGCGTTGCTCTGCGCGAAGGCCGCACGCTGCATCACGACATCGCCGGCCGTCATGGCGCCGGACGCGTCTACCTGCGTGCCGCTCCGGCCGGTACCGGCATCATCGCCGGCGGCCCGATGCGCGCCGTGTTCGAGACGCTCGGCATCCAGGACGTCGTCGCCAAGTCGATCGGTTCGTCGAATCCGTACAACATGGTTCGCGCGACGTTCGACGCGCTGAAGCATCAGGATTCGCCGCGCTCGGTTGCGGCGCGCCGTAATCTCAAGGTTTCCACTTTGCAGGGTCGCCGCGTCGGCGGCGATGCCGAAGCCGCCGCCGATTAAGGCGCGCAGCTTTCCGGAGGACTAAACGATGGCCAAGGCCAGTAAGACGATCAAGGTCGAACAGACCGGCAGCGCAATCCGCCGTCATCACTCGCAGCGCGAGACGTTGATCGGTCTGCGTCTCAACAAGATCGGCCGCGTGACCGAATTGCAGGATACGCCTGCGGTGCGCGGCATGATCTCCAAGGTTCAGCACCTCGTTCGCATCGTCGACGAGAAGTAAGGGAGCAGGGTGATGAAGCTCAGCGATATCGCCGACAATCCCGGCTCGCGCAAAAAGCGTATGCGCGTCGG
>JBEIPX010000548.1:0-2008 GCA_040376815.1 Bradyrhizobiaceae bacterium | reverse complement strand
GCAAATGGTGACAATGTCGCGACGAGCCGGTCGAGCTCCGCTCGCGCCTCATCGACCAAGCCGGCTGACAGGAACGTTCGTCCGCAGCACAGTGGCCGTGACCCGGACACCGGCTTCGGCAGATGCACGCGATACCCGCCCGCAACGAGCACACGTAGAGCCGCATCGAGGTTCTCGCGCTCGTAGGCGCGGTTGAAGGTATCGGCGAACAGCACAACTTCGGGGCCACTCTCTTTGCCGACTGCAATGTCGCTCGGGTTAAATGTATCGCTGCGCCAGGCCGGCAACGGCCGCTTCGCGCTGATACCCACAACGCGCTCAAGTAGCGCACCCAGCAGTGCGCTATGATTGCGGAGGTTTGCAAGCGGAGCGACCTTTGCCATCAGGCCCGCGTAGCGCGGCAGATAACCAACAAAGCGATCGCGCAAGGTGAGACCGTGCTTTGACGCGCGCGCGGCCAGCACCTCGATCTTCATCTTCGCCATATCGACGCCGGTCGGGCACTCGTGGCGGCACGCCTTGCAGGAGACGCAGAGCTTCATCGTCTCCATCATTGCGTCGGACGCCAGCGCATCCGGACCGAGCTGGCCCGAGATCGCGAGGCGCAACGTATTGGCGCGGCCGCGCGTCACATCGGTTTCGTTGCGCGTCGCGCGATAGGACGGGCACATCACGCCGCCTTCGAGCTTCCGGCAAGCGCCGTTGTTGTTGCACATCTCGACCGCGCCCTGGAAACCGCCTGCGGCGCCCGGATAGGCGGACCAGTCGAGCTTGGTCTTGATGTCGTCAACGCGATAGTCCGGCGGATAACGAAACAGCGAACGATCGTCCATCTTCGGCGGATCGACGATCTTGCCCGGATTGAGCGTGCTTTCCGGATCGAAGCGATGCTTGATTTCACCGAAAGCTTGCACGAGACGCGTCCCGAACATGCTCTCGTGAAATTCGGAGCGGACGAGGCCGTCACCGTGTTCGCCCGAGTGCGAGCCTTTGTACTCGCGCACCAGCGCGAACGCTTCCTCGGCGATGGCGCGCATCGCCTTGACGTCCTTGTCGAGCTTCAGGTTCAGCACCGGACGGACATGCAGGCAGCCTTCAGAGGCGTGAGCATACATCGTGCCCTTCGTGCCGTGCTTCTCGAACACGCGGTTGAGGCGATCGGTGTAGTCGGCGAGATGCGGCAGCGGTACGGCGCAATCCTCGACGAACGAGACCGGCTTTCCCTCCTGCTTCATTGACATCATCACGTTGAGGCCGGATGTGCGGAAATCGGCGATGCTGGCCTGAATGGCCGGCTCGACGATATCGACCACTCCACCCCATTTGCGCGGCGGATTGTTCCAGCCAAAGCCGAGATCGCCCATCAGTTGCGAAAGCTGCTTCAGGCGGCGAAGATTCTCGTCTTGATCATCTTCAGCAAACTCGACCAGCAAAAGCGCATCTGGTTCACCACGCACCACGGTTTCGATCACCGGGCGGAACATCGCGATATCGCGGCCGAGCGCGATCATCGTTCTGTCGACGAGTTCGACCGCGATCGGCTTCAGCTTGACCAGATGCTGCGCGGCATCCATCGCCTCATAGAAGCTGCCGAAATGGCAAACACCCACGACCTTGTTGCGGATTAGCGGCCAGAGCTTGATCTCGACCTGCGTGGTGAAGGCCAGCGTGCCTTCCGAACCGACGAGCAAGTGCGCCATGTTATTCAGCGCATTGCCAGGCGTCAGCGCATCGAGATTGTAGCCGCCAACACGGCGCTGCACTTGCGGAAAACGCTCGGCGATCTCGCCGGCTTCGCGTGCTCCGAGCGCCAGCATATCGCGGAACAGCCCACCGCTCGGGTCATCATTGACCACAGGATCACGATCGGTCGGACCAAAGCGCAGCAGCGTCCCGTCGGCGAGCGCCGCGTCCATCGACAATGTGTTGTCGCGCATGGTGCCGTAACGCCGCGAACGGCCGCCGCAGGAATTGTTGCCGGCCATACCGCCGATGGTCGCACGCGACG
>JBEIPX010000164.1:0-6804 GCA_040376815.1 Bradyrhizobiaceae bacterium | reverse complement strand
GCCAGCAGCTTGTTCGGCCCGCCCATGCGGGTCGAGCGCCCGGCGGCGAGAACGATCGCCGCGACCTTGCGGTTGCCCTCGGTCGCGACCGGCACACGCGGCTGCGGCCGCGTGACAATCTCCCTCAGCAAGCCGCCGACACCCATGCCGGTGAGGTCTGCGCGCGTCACCTTCAGCCCGGCAAGCAGGCGCATCAGCACCCAGTCGAAGCCGTTCTCCTTCGGCGAACGCGCACAACCCGGCGCGCCGAGCACCGGCACGTCGCCCGCGCTCGCGATCAGCATCAGGTTGCCCGGATCGACCGGCATGCCGAAATGCTCGACATGGCCGCCGATCGCTTCGACCGCGGCTGGAATCACATCGCGCCGGTCGGCGATCGCCGACGCGCCGAACACGATGACCATCTCGGCGCCGTCAGCGAGCAGCGCGCGGATCGCCTCCGCCAGCGCCGCCTCGTCATGCGGCACGCGCTTCTCGCCGGAAATGGTCGCGCCTGCCGCCGCAAGCCGTTCCTCGGTGACGCGCAGCGTCTTCTCGATCACCTTCGGTGCAAGGCCCGGCAGAAGAGTCGAGACGATGCCGACGCGTTTCACCTTGAATCGCGCGACCCGCATCGTGTCCGGACCCGCCGCCGCAACCGCTGCATCGCGCAACTTCGCCTCGACGCCGAACGGAATGAGCTTCACCGTGCCGATCATCTCACCGGCAACCACCGGCTTGAACGCCTGCAATGTCGCGAGCGTGATCGCCTCGTCGATCCGGTTGATTCGATCGATCGCCGCGCGGTCGACCACGAGCACGCCCGCGTGCGCGGCGAACAGGTTGGCGCGGCCGGTGAACGCCTTCTCGACGTCGACGCCATCACCCGCGATCGCCTGCGCGATGCTGGCGGCGGCCGCATCCTCGGAGACGTCACCCGCTTCCAGGCGTGCGACGACGATCTCCTTGACGCCGGCCTTGGTCAGCTCCGCGACTTCAACAGGACCAATGGTCGTGCCCTTCTTGAGCACGAGCGAACCCTGACGCACGCTGTGAACGGTCACCCCGCCGATGGCATCCGCTGGTGCGATCGGTCCGAACTTCACGCGGCCTTCTCCTGCGGCAGACGAAGCCGCGCGGTAATCTCCGCCATGATCGACACGGCGATCTCTGCCGGCGACACCGCGCCGATAGGCAATCCGATCGGCGCATGGATACGCGCAAGGCCGACATCCGTCGCGCCCTGCGACTTCAAGCGATCGAGACGCTTGCCGTGGGTTTTTCGCGAGCCGAGCGCGCCGATGTAGAAGCAATCACGCGCCAGCGCGTGCAGCAGCGCCGGATCGTCGATCTTCGGATCGTGCGTCAGCGCCACGAACGCCGTGTAGCGGTCGACGTTCAGCGGCGGCAGCGCTTCGTCCGGCCATTCGGCGATGACGGGCACGCCGGGAAAGCGCTCCGGCGTCGCGAACGCCGTGCGCGGATCGACCACCGTCACCTCGTAGCCGAGCGAGTTCGCGAGCGGCGCCAGCGCCTGGCTGATGTGAACCGCGCCGGTGATGACGAGCCGCGCGGTCGGCGCATGCACGTTGAGGAACAGCTTCTTGCCGTCCGCCTCGACCATGCCGCTCTTGTTCATGCGCAGATGCTTGTCGAGTTCGGCGGCGAGCGGATCGGCGCGCAAGTCTGCCGCCTTCACCAGCCGCTGGCCACCCGTCGCGACATCGGTCACGACAATGGCCGGCCGACGCGCGGCGCGCTCGGTGTTCAATGCGGCGAGCAGATCGGCCTTCATCAGGAAACCTTCTCGACGAACACGCGGATGGTGCCGCCGCACGACAGGCCGACGTTCCAGGCCGTTTCGTCGGCCACACCGAACTCCAGCATCTTCGGCGCGCCGGAGGCAATCACGTCGAGCGCCTCGGTGACGACCGCGCCTTCGACGCATCCGCCCGAGACGGAGCCGAGAAACGCGCCCTCGTCGTTGATGACGAGGCTCGAGCCCGCAGGTCGCGGCGCCGAGCCCCAGGTTTCGACCACCGTCGCCAGCGCCACGCCGCGCCCGGCCTTCTGCCAATCCTCGGCCGCTTTCAGGATATCCGCATCGCTGTCGAGCATGGTTGCCTCCTGTTATCCTGATCTTGCGCGTATCCTGCCGCAAAATCGGTACCCACTTTTGCGGAATACGCGTTTGCGGAATACGCGCTAGGCCGCCGATTTTCGCTCCAGACGCCGCGGCGCATTGCCTGACAGTGCCTCGATCAGCGTATCGATCGACTTCAGATTGTGTACCGGGCGGAATTCGTCAACATGCGGCAGCATCATTTTGATGCCCTGCGCCTTGGCTTCGAATCCACTGTAGCGCAACAACGGGTTGAGCCACACCAGCCGCCGGCATGAACGATGCAGCCGGTCCATCTCGAACGAGAGCCGATCGTCGGCTTCGCGTTCGAGCCCGTCGGAAATCAAAAGCACCGTCGCGCCCTGCCCGAGCACGCGCCGTCCCCACAGCTTGTTGAAGGTGTGCAGCGAGGTGGCGATCCGCGTACCGCCCGACCAGTCGGCCACCGCCGACGAGCACGCCGCCAGTGCCTCGTCCGGATCGCGATGCCGCAGCGAGCGCGTCAGGTTGGTCAGCCGCGTGCCGAAGGCGAACACCGAGACGCGTTTGCGCGCATCGGTCACCGCATGCAGGAAATGCAGGAACAGCCGAGTGTACTCGCTCATCGAACCGGAAATATCGAGCAGCGCCACGATCGGCACCGGCTTGTCGATGCGGCCGAGCTTGCGCAAATCGACGATCTCGCCGCCGGTGCGCAGGCTCGCGCGCACGGTGCGCCGCAGATCGAGCTTGCGGCCGCGTTTGTCTGGCGCGAAACGGCGCGTCTCGATCTCCGACAGCGGCAAGGTCATCTTCGCGATCGCCTGCCGCGCCTGCGCGATTTCGGCGGCCGTCATCTGCGCGAAGTCTTTATTCTGCAAAATCTCGCGATCGGATACCGAGAGCTGCACCTGCCGCTCTTCCCCGGCATCCATTTCCTTCAGTTCGCGCTGGGCCAGCGCTTCCTGCACACGGCGCGACGCGGGCGGCGGCGGCTTCTGCGCATTCTCCGGCAGCGGAATGGAATCGAGCATGTTCTTCCACTCTTCATCGACACGGAAGAACAACTCGAAAGCCTGCCGGAACACCAGCGCGTGTTCGTGGCGCTTGACGAAGATCGACTGCAGGGTGGTGAACACATCGGCGCGCTGGCCGAGGTCGATCAGTTGCAGCGCGTTCAGCGCGTCGATGACCGCGCCCGGTCCGACCGGAACGCCCGCGAGCCGCAACGCACGGGCAAAGCCGACGATGTTGTCTGCGATGAACCCTGTGGCGGAATCATTCGGCATTGGACGCCTTTTCACCCTCATCCTGAGGAGCGATCTGAAAGATCGCGTCTCGAAGGATGAAGGCCCGGATTCTCATGCCTCATGGTTCGAGACGCGCGTACCGCGCTCCTCACCATGAGGATATCGTTACGCCGACGGCTCGCTCACCGCCTGCTTCACGGCCTTCTGCAGTTCGTCGCCCTGCATCCGCGCGATGTCGTCCTGGTACTTCAGGAGCGCGCCGAGCGTATCGCCGACGACCTGCGGCGTCAGCGAGCGCGCATCGAGCTGCGTCAGCGCCGTTGCCCAGTCGATGGTTTCGGCCACGCCCGGCAGCTTGAACAGATCCTGATCGCGCAGCGCCTGCACGAACGCGACAACCTGCTGCGAGAGCTTCTCCGAGATGCCCGGCACGCGCGACTTGACGATGGCGAGCTCGCGCTCGGCGGAGGGATAGCCGACCCAGTGATAGAGACAACGCCGCTTCAGCGCGTCGTGAATTTCGCGCGTGCGGTTCGACGTGACGATGACGATCGGCGCGTGCTCGGCCTTCACCGTGCCGAATTCCGGGATCGTCACCTGAAAATCGCTGAGCACTTCGAGCAGATACGCCTCGAACGCCTCGTCCGCACGGTCGAGTTCGTCGATCAGCAGCACCGGCGGCCCGGCCGTGTCGGGCTCGAGCGCCTGCAACAGCGGCCGCTTGATCATGTACTGCTCGGTGAAGATATCGCTCGCGAGCTGCTCGCGGCCGACATCGCCCGCCGCTTCCGCGACACGAATGGCGATCAGCTGCGCCGCGCTGTTCCACTCGTAGACGGCGGAGGCGACATCGAGCCCTTCGTAGCACTGCAGGCGGATCAGCTTGCGGCCGAGCGCGGCCGAGAGAACCTTCGCGATCTCGGTCTTGCCGACGCCCGCCTCGCCTTCGAGAAACAGCGGCCGGCCCATGCGCAGCGACAGGAACACCACCGTCGCGAGCGAACGCTCGGCGAGGTAGCCGCGGCTGGTCAGAAGTTCGAGCGTGGAATCGACGGACGCCGGCAGCGCTGACACACCTTTCATCGCTGCCGTCCTGTTCTCAGGCTTTGCCGTTCGCGGCGTCGACCGCGCGGCGCGCCAGAACGCCGATCAGATGCGCGCGATATTCGGCGCTGCCGTGCAGATCGCTGTTGAGGCCATCGGCGGAGACCGACAGACCGTCGAGCGCTTTCGGCTTGAAGCTCTTCTTCAGCGCCTCTTCGAACGCGGTGACGCGGAACACGCCGTCGCCGCCGGCGCCGGTCACGGCGACACGCACGTCCGACGGACGCTTGGCGACGAACACGCCGACCAGCGCATAGCGCGAGGCCTGATTGCGGAACTTGATGTAGGCGGCTTTCTTCGCCAGCGGGAACATGACGCGGACGATGATCTCGCCGGTTTCGAGCGCGGTCGTGAACAGGCCCTGGAAGAACTCTTCCGGCTTCAGCCGCCGCTTGTTGGTGACGATGGTCGCGCCGAGCGCGAGGCACGCCGCCGGGTAATCCGCGGTCGGATCGTTGTTGGCGAGCGAGCCGCCGATCGTGCCGCGATGGCGCACCGCCGGATCGCCGATCATCCCGGCGAGATCGGCCAGCGCCGGAATGTTCTCGCGCACGACGGCCGAGTTCGCGACTTCCGCATGCGTCGTCATCGCGCCGATGACGAGCGAGCGGCCCTTCATCTCAATCGAATTGAGATCGGTGACGTCGCCGAGATCGACGAGATGCGGCGGATTGGCGAGACGCTGCTTCATGACCGGCAGCAAGGTCTGTCCGCCGGCGACGAGCTTCGCCTCCTCGTTCTTGACGAGAAGGTTGGCAGCCTGCCGCACCGTGCCCGGGCGATGATATTTGAATTCGTACATCGAATTTTCCTTAGCCCAGTTCTTCTTAAGCCATGCTCTTGTTAGGCCATCGCCTTGGCGCCGGCGGCGATCGACAGAACGATGTTGTGATAGCCGGTGCAGCGGCAGAGGTTGCCTTCGAGCTCCTCGCGAATCGTGTGCTCGTCGAGTTCGTTGCCCTTGCGGCGAACCAGATCGACGGCGGTCATGATCATGCCCGGCGTACAGAAGCCGCACTGCAATCCGTGATTTTCGCGGAACGCTTCCTGCATCGGGTGCAGCGGCGCGCCATCGGCCGCCAGGCCCTCGATGGTGGTGACCTTCTTGCCGTCGGCCATCACCGCCAGCATGGTGCAGGACTTCACCGCCTTGTCGTCGACATGCACGACACACGCGCCGCACTGCGAGGTGTCGCAGCCGACATGCGTGCCGGTCAAACGCAGGTTTTCGCGCAGGAACGTCACGAGCAGCGTCCGCGGATCGACGTTTCCGCTCACCTCGTTGCCGTTCACGTGGAGGGAAATCTTGGCCATCCGCACTCTCTTGGAATTGGGCTGTTGAAGCCGAAACTGTTGAAGCTGTTGTTTTGCGCAGCAGCACGCCGCATTGCACGGCGCGAAACCCGGCGCATCGCCTTGGAACCATTATAATATGGGTCGGATCGCGCTTCGGCAACCGCCCAGCGAAAAACATCCGCCGGACGCGGAAAATGACGGGATCAAGGAAAAGCCCTGAAACAAGGGACTTCCTTCACCGTCCGGCTTGCACCTGTTCGGCAAACTTCACAAAAAACTCATCGGCGAGCTTTTTCGCGGCCCCGTTGATCAGCCGCTGCCCGAGCTGGGCGAGCTTGCCGCCGATCTGGGCTTCGACGTTATAGGACAGGAGCGTGCCGCCGTCCTTGTCGGTGAGGCCGACCACCGCGCCGCCCTTGGCGAAGCCGGCGACGCCGCCTTCGCCTTCGCCGGAGATCTTGTAACCGTTCGGCGGATCGAGATCGCTGAGCGTCACCCTGCCCTTGAAGCGCGCGGACACGGGCCCGACCTTCATCTTGGCCACCGCCTGGAAACCGCCGTCCGCGGTCTTCTCCAGCTCTTCGCAACCCGGGATACAGGCCTTCAGAATCGCCGGATCGTTGAGCTTCTCCCACACGGTCTGGCGCGGGGCAGCGAGTTGAACCTCGCCAGTCATTGTCATGGCCATGGGACTGTCTCCGGACTCTGGGCTGGGATTCCTCAACTAGTGCAGCACGCGCCCAAAGGAAAGACCCAAACCGGGACGGTGCAATGCAGCTTGGTTTGAGGGATTGGCAAGGGATCGTCGGAGATGGGCAAGGGATTGGCATGGCCCGGGCAAAATCGTTAGGGTGCGGGCACATCATGAGCATCGCCCTTTCGCCGCTTCACGCACATCTGTTGTCCAGCGCCGCCATGCGCGCGGTGTGCGACGACGCGGCCTATTTGCAGCACATGCTCGACTTCGAGGCGGCGCTGGCCCGCGCCGAGGCCGCAACCGGTGTGAGTCCCGCATCCGCCGCGGCCCCGATCGCCACCGCCTGCCGGGCGGACCAATTCGATCTCGCCGCGATC
>JBEIPX010000090.1:0-9159 GCA_040376815.1 Bradyrhizobiaceae bacterium | reverse complement strand
TTGCGGTCTATGGCCGTTCAGCCGGTTCGACCGTCTACGAGCTGCTCGGCATCGTCAACGAAGACGATGACGCCTCCAGTTGGGTTAGCCGCTATGAAGCTGGTCTTGCCGCCTATCGGCTGCGCGACTTTCCGGCGGCTATTCGATGCTTCGAGGAGGCAAATATTCTCCGGCCGGGCGGGGACCCGCCGTCGCAGCGGATGATCGGCCGGTCGCGCGCGGCTATTACCGCGCCGCCCGATGCCGATTGGGATGCAACCACGGTCGCCGAAACAAAATACTAGTGCAGTGCGGGCGGCGGGATCCGTGCCCGGCCTGCCAGGTATACCGGGCGTAACCCGCCCATTTTGCATCGGACAACTGCCGTTTTTTCTTGAAAGCTGCACCATTCCCGCGATTGTATCAGGAGGCGGCCCATGCAATAAATAGTTGTAGGGTGTGATGAATTCCATTCTTTATGTTTGGGGAACATGAGAATGCGAGGCGGTGAATTTCAGCCGTTTGAGACCGCAATTTCGTTTATCGAGCGGTTCAAGAAGTCGGAGTCGGTGACGGCTTTGACGCGTAACATTTTGGAAGCTGCGTCCAGCTTCGGTTATCGCAATTTCTCCATCATCGCCGGTCCGCAGCTCGCGCGGCCCGAGTTCGAGCCGCGGATTATGCTGATGCATTGGCCGGATGACTGGCTGCGGCAATACGTGCACGAGAATTTCCAGGATCACGATCCGGTGGTGCACTACGCCCGCAACCAGGCGCATTCCTTCTTCTGGACCCAGGCCCCGTACGAAGCCGCGCGACCCAAGGGATCGCGCGTGATGGACACCGCCGCGCATGATTACAACATGGCGCAAGGGTTATGCGTTCCGATTTACGGAATGCACGGCTATGAAGGCTCCGTTAATTTCGGCGGTCCCGATATCGACAACAGCACCTCGGCCCGCGCGGCGATGGAGCTGATGGCGATGTATGCCGTGAATTCGCTGGCGCGGCTGCGCGCTGCAGTCACCGATTCTGCGGTGCTGTCGGCGCGCGAGAAGGAAGTGCTGACGTGGGCCGCCGTCGGCAAGACAGCGTGGGACACCGGCTGCATCCTTCAGATATCGACCGATACGGTCAACAAGCACATCGCGTCGGCAATGCGCAAGCTCGACTCCTTCAGCAAGACCCAGGCCGTCGCCGAGTCGTTGCGCCGCGGAGAAATCCGAATCTAGCCAATGCGCTCGCGCACCGCAAATTCATAGGCTGAAAAACTTTCTGAAAACTCTATCATTCGGAGCTAATTATTGCTCATGCGCGCTATGAGTGTGTTGATCACACCTGAGTCGCGAACCGTCAATTCCGAGTTCTCCGGATAGACCCTCCCGAACTACGCGCGACGCTCTTCCTGTTTCAACCAGGAGGACGTCATGATCCGCATTATCGATCAGGCCAGTCGCCTTCGCTATCGCGAAACCCTCGATAAGTTCTTTCGCTTTCGCCACGATGTTTTTGTCAAGGAGTGCGGCTGGACGGATTTTGATCTGGACGGCGAACGAGAGCAAGACCGCTATGACGACGAGCACGCTGTTTACGGCGTGGCATTGACCGGTGACGACAGGGTTGCCGGTTGCATGCGCTTCTATCCATCGACCCAGCCGCACATGCTGAGCGATACGTTTTCGTACCTCGTCGAAGGCCCGGTGCCCGAGCAGGACGATATCGTCGAACTGTCGCGGCTTGCGGTCGCGCGCGAGAAACGCGACGGGTACACCTACTGTGAACTGTTCGCTGGTTTGCAGGAGTATTGTCTTGCGGAAGGCTATGTCGGTGTCACCGCCGTGATCCGCGCCTACCGGATGCCGGTGGTGCAGGGCGCCGGCCTCACGGTGCATCCGCTCGGCCTGCCGCGCGATGTCAACGGCGAGAAGCTCGTCGCTGTGATGTATGAGGTGAACGAGGCGACCCTGCATCGTCTGCAGACGGCGGGCCGACTCGCGGGACCGGTGCTGGAGCATTCGATGCCGATCGAAGACACCGTCAGGCGCATCGCATAGCGCGCACTCCAGACGCGGCGTTCGCTTTGCCGCTTGCTGCAATGGCCAACTCTGGCCATCGCCGGAGAAGGTTCGGGTGGGCATCCTCGCGCATCAGCGCGAGCGATTCCCGTCCTGCCGGATCGCGGCTGATGCTCGTGCATGCGCACCTCTCACCGGAGCATCGAACATGGCAAAGCTGATCAAGGACTCGTTCAAGGCATGGATCGACAACATGCCGGGCAGCCCCCGCAAGCTGATCGTAACCGGCAAGCTGGAAACGCCGACAGCCGGATGGACGGCAAAGCTGAGGTACCGGATTCCGCAAGGCATCAACCCAAAGATTTTGCTGCTCGATGCCGAAGCGACCAAACCTTCAGGCCCGGCAGCCGAAGTGATATCTCAGGTTGATGTCCGGTACGAGGAAACGCCGCCTCAGCAGGAGTACACCGACGTCACCGTGTTCTGCGGCGATGAAAGCCACACGATCAAGGTTGGTACGACGCACTGATCCGACACACTGAAGACTTGGAAGAGAGACGATGCAGCCGGTGTATCGGCTGCATCGGGCCGCTTACACCTTAACCGGCACGCGCACCCGCCCGGCATCCCCGAACACCCGCAAGTAGCGGGCGATCTCGGCCGGGTCGCCGGTGGCCTTTTCCGGATTGTCCGACAGCTTCACGGCGGGGCGTCCGTTGACATCCGTCACCTTGCACACCAGCGAGATCGGATCGAGATCGGTGCTGCCGTCCGGCGCGCAGCCGATGAAGTCGTTGGTGAGGTTGGTGCCCCAGCCGAAGCTTGTGCGCACGCGTCCGGCGAAGTGCCGATAGGTCGCCTCGATGCCCTCGATGTCCATGCCATCCGAGAAGATCAGGAGCTTCTCGCGCGGGTCGCGGCCATGCTGCTTCCACCAGCGGATGATTTCCTCGCCACCTTCGATCGGCGGGGCGCTGTCGGGGCGGAAACCGGTCCAATCGGCGACCCAGTCCGGTGCGTCGCGCAGGAACGCGGTGGTGCCGAATGCGTCAGGCAGGGCAATCAGGAGATTGCTGTCATAGGTGCGCTGCCATTCATCGAGCACGCGATAGGGCGCCTCGCGCAGTTCCTTGTCGGTCTTCGCCAGCGCGGCCATCACCATCGGCAATTCGTGGGCGTTGGTGCCGATCGCCTCGAGATCGTTGTCCATGGCGAGTAACACGTTCGATGTGCCGGTCAGCGCCGAGCCGAGACCTTCCTTCAAGGCCTCGACGCACCAGCGCTGCCACAGGAAGCCGTGCCGCCGCCGTGTGCCGAAGTCCGATACGCGCAATGTCTGCAACGGCCTCAGCCGTTCGACCTTGCTCCAGAGCTTCGCCTTGGCGCGGGCATAGATCACGTCCAGCATGAAGCGGCCCTTGCCCTTCATGGCCTGACGCGAGCGCAGTTCGTTGACGATGGCGAGCGCCGGGATTTCCCACATGGTCGTGTGGGTCCACGGGCCATAGAAATGCAGTTCGTACTGGCCCTCGACCTTGCGCAGGTCGTACTCCGGCAGGCGGAAGTCGGCGAGCCAGGCGATGAAGCCCGGCGAGAACATCTGCGTCTTGCCGTAGAAGGTGTTACCCGCGAGCCAGATCAACTCCTTCTTGGTGAAACGGATGGTGCGGGCATGGTCGAGCTGCGCGCGCAACTCGCCCTCGTCGATCACTTCGGCGAGGCGGACGTGCCAGCTGCGATTGATCAGGGAAAAGGTGACGTTCACATCCGGGTGCAGTTCCCGGATCATCTGCAACATCAGCAGTTTGTAGAAGTCGGTGTCGAGCAGGCTGCGGATGATGGGGTCGAGCCGCCAGCCGTGATTGTAGGTGCGGGACGCAATATCGGTGATAGCCATCGCGCAACCCCAACGGAACGCAAATGCAGGACCACCCGGTGTGGGTGGTCCCGCATTCTACACGCTCATTGGGCTTCGATTCCAGCGTCCTTGACCAGCCGCTGCCACAGCACGAGCTGGTCCTTGACGAACTTTTCGAGCTCTTCCGGCGTACCGGAGAAAGCATCCATGCCCCGCGTCGCGAGCTCGGCCTTTACTTCCGGCTTGGCGATGATCTTCTGGATCTCGGCGTTCAGCTTGACGACGATATCCTTCGGCGTATTCGCCGGGCCGAAATAGCCCTGCCAGGAGGTGATGTCGAAATTCGGCACGCCGGCTTCCTCCATCGACGGCAGGTCGGGGACAAGGGCCGAGCGGGTCTTGGTCGTTACAGCGAGCGCGCGCAGGTCGTTGCTCTTGACGTGCGGCAAGCCGGTCAGCACGTCGATGAACATCATGGTGATGCGGCCGCCGAGCACGTCGCTCAGCGCCGGCGGCGAACTCTTGTACGGCACGTGCAGGAGGTCGATGCCGGCCTGTTTCGCGAACGTCGCGCCGGATACGCTCGATGACGACGAGCCGCTGGCATAGGTGAGCTTGCCCGGATTGGCCTTGGCGTAGGCGACGAGCTCTTTCACCGTTTTCGCCGGCACCTGCGGGTTGATCAGCAGCATGAACGGCAGGTCGCCCGTGCGCGCGATCGGCGTGAAATCCTTGACCGGATCGTAGGTCAGGGTCTTCAGCAGATACGGATTGGCGGAGTGCGTGGTATTGGTGGTGACGAACAGCGTGTAACCGTCCGGTTGCGCACGGGCGACGTAGGTCGCCGCGATCATGCCGTTGGCGCCGGGCTTGTTATCGACGATGAACTGCTGACCGAGCGCATCCGCCAGATGTTTCGAGATGATGCGTGTGGTGGTGTCGGTGCCGCTGCCGGCGGCGAACGGCAACACCAGCGTGATCGACCGGTTCGGCCAGTTCGAGGCCTGGGCATTCGCGCCGGTCGCGAAAACGCTGGCGGCCAGCGCCGCCAGAACTGCGGTCGCGAAATGTCGTTTCGTCATGTGTCTCCTCCGTGGCCGCATGAAGGAGCTCTGCGGCTCTTGGATGCAGCCTTGGCGAAAATTCGTGAAATATCAATTGGCTTTGCGTCGCTGCGGCGACATGCCGAACGCTGCTATCAGGCGCAGACCGGCGGCTTGCGGTCCTTCCAGGGCCGTTCCTTTTCGAGCTGGGCCGCGAGACGGAACAACGTTGCCTCGTCGCCGAAGCGTGCCGTGAACATCATGCCGAGCGGCAGCCCGGATTTGCTCCAGGTGAGGGGGACGGACATCGAGGGCTGCCCGGACATGTTGGCCATGTTGGTGCCTGGGATGTATCGGCGGATCAGCGGGCCGATCGGGCCGAGCTCGTCCGCCATGGTGTTGATCTCGCCGATCCTGAGCGGCTGCATGCACAGAGTCGGTGAGAGGAAGACATCGCAAGTCTCCATGAACTCGGCGGCCGCGCGGGCGATCTGGAAGGCATGCAGCTGCGCCTCGACATAGTCGGTGCCGGACTGCTTGTTGCCGTTCACTGCGTTCGCAAGTGTCAGGCGCTCGAAATCCCGGTCGGTGAGAGCGCGGCCGATCTTTTGCTCGGTGAGTCGAACCACCAGTGCGGTGTTGGCGGCAACGATGGTGGCGATGGTTCGCGCCGGGTCCTGCGGCAGTTCCGGCGCGCGCTCCTCCACGTGATGGCCGAGCTTGGCCAGCATCGCAGCCACGTCGCGCACGGCGGCTGCGATTTCCGGATCGATGGCGTCGCCGAAGGTGGAGCGGTCGGTGAAGGCGATGCGCAGCTTGCCGGGATCGCGGCCGACCTCTTCGAGGTACGGGCGGTCCGGTGGCGGAGCCTGATACGGACTCGACGTCTCAGGGCCCTGGATGGCGTCGAGCATCGCGGCGCTGTCGCGCACGCTGATGCTGACCACGTGACCGGCCGCGAAGCCGCCCCAGCCCTCGCCGCGATCCGGGCCGAGCGGCGTGCGCGCCCGCGTCGGCTTCAGCCCGAACACGCCGCAGGCGGACGCCGGGATGCGGATCGAGCCGCCGCCGTCGGTCGCATGGGCCACCGGAAGAATTCGTGCCGCGACGGATGCGCCGGCGCCGCCCGATGAGCCGCCGGAGGAATGCTCGAGATTCCACGGATTGCGCGTCGGGCCGAACAGGCGCGTTTCGGTGGTCGGCATCAAGCCGAACTCGGGCGTCGCGCTCTTGCCGAAGATGGTGACGCCGGCGGCGAGAAACCGCTTCGAGATCGTATGGTCGGCGGGAGCGACAAAATCCTTGAACAGCGATGCGCCGGACGTGGTGACGGTGCCCGCGACGTAGTTCAGATCCTTCATCAGGAACGGGACGCCGGTAAAGGGTCCTTGCGGCAGCCCTGTCGCGATCTGCTTCTTCGCATAATCGTAATGCTTGACGACAACGGCATTGATCTTCGGATCGACGGCTTCGGTGCGCGCGATCGCCTCATCGAGCAATTCGCCGGCGCTGACCTCACCCTTTTTCACCAGCGCGGCGAGGCCGAGGCCGTCATACTTTCCGTAGTCTTTCATTTCGTTTCTCTCCCGACAGATGGCGCAAAGCTGACCATCCGCGGGTCGAAACGTCAACGTTGCGAGCTGCATCCGGCATGCATGCCCGGTGCGGCGGGCGTGCTATCCAGCCACTTGCTTCGCCGCATTCAGTTTTGCGACCTTGCCGGCAACCGCGCGCACCTTGCCCGGAGCCGCGATGCAGATTGCGAGGCCTGATAGCACGCTCATACCTGCGCCAATCCAGAACGCGATGGTGTAGGTGCCGAAAACATCAAACAGCACGCCGGTGAGCCACGGACCTGCCGCGCCGCCCGCTAATGCCGCAAGCATGATGGTGCCGAAGATGCTGCCGAACTGTTTGCCCTGGAAGATTTCGAGCACGACCGCACCCATCACCGACGTCAGTCCGTATCCGAGAAAGCCCTGGGTGAGCACCATCACGTAGAGAAGCAACGGCGACGGCTGGAACTGGAGTGCGATCAAAGCGAGATAGCAGGCGGTGAAACCGAGATTGCTGATCATCCAGATCGCTTCGCGCCCGAAGCGATCCGACAGATGGCCGAGCAAAATCTGTCCGGGAATGCCGACGAAGCTGACGAGGCCTAGCGCCCACGCCGCGAACTTGGCATCGAAGCCGATCTCGAGCAGATACTTGGTCTGGTGAATTTGCACCGCGTACCAGACGTACAGCCCCGCGAAAAATCCGAGCGCCAGCCACCAGAATCGCGACGTGCGCAGCGCGCGCTGCAATGTCCAGTCGGTTGCCGCCCACACCGGATCAACGATGTTCGAGACGCCTGACTGCGCGGTTGCGGTCGTGCTGTCGCCGTCGGGCAAGAGGCCGATGTCTTCGGGGCGTTTGCGCAGGAGCAGATTGATCGGCGCCAGCACCACCAGCAGGATGACGCCCAGCGTGAAGCTCGCATTGCGCCAGCCGCTTGCGGCGATCAGCGTCTGCATCCACGGCAATAGCACGATCGAGCCGATGCCGACGCCCGCAAACGCAATGCCGACGGCAAGCCCGCGCCTGCGCACGAACCAGTTCGGCAGGAACAGCGATTGCCCGGAATAGCCGAGGCAGCAGCTGCCGGTCCCCACCAGGACCCCGATGGTGAGATAGAGGTGCCACGGCTCCGTTATCAGCGGCGACAGCAGGAGACCGGCGGCCATCAGCACGACGCCGAGTTCCATCACCACGCGCGGACCTTGCTTGTCCATCATCCGCCCGACCACCGGGCCCATGAACGCGGAGATAATGAAGCCGAACGAGAAGGCGCCCGCGATCACACCGCGCGGCCAGCCGAACTCATCGACGATCGGCGCGAACAGCAGCGAGAACGAGGTGCGGGCATTGACGCCAATGCCCATGGTGACGAACGTGACGGCGACGATGATCCAGCCGTAGAAGAAAGGCAGGCGCATTCCGGCTCCCGGGTTGTTTTTCTTCGCGCGCTGTGCGGGAACGGCGCGTGTATCGAGGAGAGGGCAGTGTCCATCGCCCGATCCCGGATGTAAATGCGAGGATCGCGCTCTGGCGGCTGCTAGACAATGACTTTGTACGTAAAGGGACTTGTACGTAAAGGCCGGCTATTTCAGCACGCCAAGCGTGCGGGGCAGCCAGAGCGTCAGCTCCGGAATCAGCGTGATCGCCACCAGCGAGAGCAGCAGCGGGATCAGCCAGGGAATGATCGCCATGGTGGTCTGCTCGATCGATAGTTTGGAAATGCGTGACAGGACGAACAGCACCATGCCGAGCGGCGGATGCAGCAGGCCGATCATCAGATTCAACGTCATCATGACGCCGAAGTGCACCGGGTCGATGCCGACCTTGAGGATGATCGGCATCAGGATCGGCACGAGGATGCTGATCGATGCGATCGGCTCGAGAAAGCA
This sequence comes from Bradyrhizobiaceae bacterium, assembly GCA_040376815.1. GTDB lineage: Bacteria > Pseudomonadota > Alphaproteobacteria > Rhizobiales > Xanthobacteraceae > SG-bin9. Next base: position 815 of record JBEIPX010000090.1, on the reverse strand, counting down.
GCCGACGATCAGCAGCAGGATGTTGGTCAGCAGCAGGATGACGTAGCGGTTGTTGGTCAATTGCAACAGCGCTTCGGCAGCCTTCTCCGTGAGCTGTGTGGTCGTCAGCACCCAGCCGAACAGCGAAGCTGCGGCAACGATGAGCAGGACGCCGGCGGTGGTTTCGACGGTGTCCATCGTCACCTTGTAGAACTGCTTCAAGCTCATCGAGCGGTAGAGGATCGTGCCGAGTATCAGCGCCCACGTGCAGGCGGCGATCGCAGCTTCGGTCGGCGTGAACCAGCCGAAGGTCATGCCGCCGATGATCAGCGCAGGCGTGAACAGGGCGGGCAGCGCGGCAAGGAACGTGCGTCCCAGCACGGGCCAGCTGAAACGCTGATCGGGCCCCATGTTGTATTTGCGCGCGCAGTACCAGGCGTACAGCATCATGAACGCGGTCATGACGAGGCCGGGAATGAAGCCGCCGAGGAACAGCGCGCCGATCGAGACGTTGCCCATCATGCCGTAGATCACGAACGGCAGCGACGGCGGAATGATCGGCCCAAGCGTGGCTGACGCGGCGGTCACGCCGACCGCGAATTCCGTTGTATAGCCATGATCCTTCATGGCCTTGATTTCGATGGTGCCGATTCCGGCCGCGTCGGCAATGGCAGTGCCGGACATGCCGGCGAAAATCACCGAGCCGAAAATGTTCACGTGCGCAAGGCCCCCGCGCATCCAGCCGCAGGTGGCGACCGCGAAATCGTAGATGCGGTTGGTGATGCCGGCCGAGTTCATCAGGTTGCCGGCGAGAATGAAGAACGGCACGGCCAACA
>JBEIPX010000121.1:0-7872 GCA_040376815.1 Bradyrhizobiaceae bacterium | reverse complement strand
TGCATCGCCAACTGGACCAACGAGGAAGGCTCGCGCTTCGCCCCGGCGATGATGGCTTCCGCCGCCTATGCGGGTGATTTCACCACCGACAACATTCTCGGCCGCGTCGATGCCGAAGGGATCAGCGTCGCGCAGGCGCTCGACACCATCGGCTACCGCGGCAGCGAGCCGGTCGGGCAGCAAAAGTTCAGCGCGTTCGTCGAACTGCACATCGAACAGGGTCCGCTGCTCGAAGCGGAAGGCAAGACCATCGGCGTGGTCGATCGCGGCCAGGGCATCATGTGGTACGACGGCCACATCGCTGGCTTCGCCAGCCATGCCGGCACGACGCCGATGCCGATGCGGCGCGACGCGCTCTCCGCCTTCGCCGAACTGACGCTGGCGATCGAAAAGATCGCCAGGGATCACGGCCCGAACGCGGTCGCGACCGTTGGCGAGATCACCGTCGAGAATCCATCGCGCAACGTCGTGCCGGGCGATCTGGTGTTCACCAGCGACATCCGCAGCCCCGACAGCAAGACCCTCGACGCGCTGCACGCGGCGGTCACGGCCGCTGCCGCGGATATCGGCAAGCGGAGGAAAGTCGAGATCACGCTGGAGCAGGTCTGGCGCAAGGAGCCGACGGTATTCAACGCGAAGCTCGTCGATGCGGTCGCGTCCGCAAGCGAAACGCTCGGCTATAGCAACCGCCGCATCACATCAGGCGCCGGCCACGACGCCTGCAATCTCGCAACGGTCGTTCCGAGCGCGATGATCTTCGTGCCATGCAAGGACGGCGTCAGCCACAACGAGCTTGAGGACGCGACGCAAGTTGACTGCGCGGCCGGTGCGAACGTGCTGCTGCACACGGTGCTGTCGCTGGCGGGCGCCGCTGATTGACGCAACTCCGCACCTCTACGGCTCGATGTCGTAGTGGTGCGCGACAATGTGCTCGGATGCGAGCTTTTCGTAGAGCGCACGCGCCGGAGCGTCTTCCTCTGCGTTGTCCGCCTGCACGAACATCACGTAAGCGCCCTGCGCCCGCGCTGCATCGCCCAGCGCGCGGATCAGCGCGGTTGCGATACCCTGACGCCGGCGCTTCGCATCGACGGCAAGATCGTAGACGTAGATTTCGCTGCGCTCCTGCTCGAACTTCTTCAGCTCATAGGCGGCGAGTCCGCCGACAACCGTATCGCCGGCGCTGGCGATAACCGCGAAGAAGCTGTTGTCTGCGAGACGCTCAAGCAGATATCCGTCATCCGGAACGTGCGCGTGATAGCTCTCCGGGTCTTCGAACGCATCGCCGAACATTCGCAGCAGCGCCTTCATCTCCGCGAGATCGTCGCCACGCAGGCGTTTTATGGAATACATGCCGCACTCCCCAGTGCTGAAACGAGTCCGCCCGGCACGATTGATGCCGGGCGTATCAACAAGAGCAGCGAGCGCGTCAGCGTCCCTGCGGCGCAAGGCCGCCGGGGCCATCGTAGTCGCGTTCGAATTCCTCGACTTCCTTGGTGCGCTGTGAGCCGGCCACCGCACGGTGGTCGGTCGCAAACGCGACGTAGACCGCAGGCAGCACGAACAGCGTGAACAGCGTGCCGATCAGCATGCCGGACACGACGACGAGGCCGATCGAGAAGCGGCTCGCTGCACCTGCGCCGGACGCGGTAAGCAACGGCAAGAGGCCTGCGACCATCGCCGCCGTCGTCATCAGGATCGGCCGCAAACGCACGCGCGCCGCCATCTCGATCGCCGAACGCTTGTCCAGACTTTCCTTCAGCTGAAGTTCGTTGGCGAACTCCACCATCAGGATGCCGTGCTTCGAGATCAGACCGATCAAGGTCAGCAAGCCGACCTGCGTGTAGATGTTGATCGTCGCCACGCCGAAGAACAACGGGATCAGCGCGCCCGAGATCGCCATCGGCACCGAGATCAGGATCACGAACGGGTCGCGCAGGCTCTCGAACTGCGCCGCCAGCACGAGATAGATGATGATCAGCGCGAAGACGAAGGCGATCGCGAGCTGGTTGCCTTCCTGCGTGTACTGCCGCGCGTCGGCGAGGAAACTGCGGTTGTATCCGGTCGGCAGCTTCTTGGCCTGCTGTTCGAGGAAATCGACCGCCGTTCCGACCGTGACGCCCGGCATCGGCACCGCCTGGAAGGTCGCCGAGTTGAGCTGGTTGAAGCGCGTCAGCGCGTTCGGATCAGTGCCCGTTTCGATCGACACCACCGTCGATAGCGGCACCTGCCGGCCTTGCGGCGTCTGCACGTAGTACTTGGCGAGATCGTCGGGCGACAGCCGCAGATCGCGCGGCACCTGCGGGATCACCTGATACGAGCGGCCCTCGAGGTTGAAGCGGTTGACGAAGTTGCCGCCGAGCAAGGTCGCCAGTGTACTGCCCACCTGCTGCATGGTCACGCCGAGTTCGTTCGCCTTCGCGCGATCGACCTTCACGCGCAGCACCGGCTGGTTGAAGTCGAGGTCGCTGTCGGCGACGATGAAGAGGCCGCTCTTGCGCGCGGCATCCTTCAGCTTGTTCATTTCCTCGTAGATCGAGCGGAAATCGCCGATGGTCGAGATCGCCATCTGGATCGGCAGTCCGCCCGGACCACCCGGCAGCGCCGGCAGGTTGAAGACGAACGCGTTGACGCCCTCGACCTTGTTGATCTCGGTCTGAACCGGCTGCTTCAGCACGTGCGAGGAGCGCTTGCGCTCATCCCACGGTTTGAGAATCATGCCTGCGATGCCCTGGCTCGGACCGCCAATGCCGTTGAGCACGAAGCGCAGATCCGTCTCGGGGAAACTGCCGAACGCCTTGTCGAGCTTCTCGCCGTAATAATCAGAGTAGTCGATGTTGGCGTATTTCGGCGCCTTGGTCACGGAGAACAGGATGCCCTGATCTTCCTCGGGTGCGAGCTCCTTGTTCGTGTTCATGTACATGAATACGACGAGACCGAGGATGGTCACGGCGAACATCGCCGTCACCGGACGGTAGTCCAGCGAACGGTCGAGCATACGGCCGTAGACGCGCGTCGTCGCGCGGAACACGCGGTCGATCATCGCAGCGAAACGGCCCTGCTCCGCGCCTTTCAGCAGCGTCGAGCACATCATCGGCGAGAGTGTCAGCGCGACTATACCCGAGACGACCACCGCGCCCGCAAGCGTGAATGCGAACTCGCGGAATAACGCACCGGTCAATCCGCCCAGGAATCCGATCGGCGCATACACTGCGGCCAGCGTGATCGTCATCGAGATCACGGGGCCGACAATTTCGCGCGCACCCTGCAGCGACGCCTGAACCGGCGTCTTTCCTTCTTCGAGATGGCGGTGAATATTCTCCACCACCACGATCGCGTCGTCGACCACAAGGCCGATGGCGAGCACCAGAGCGAGCAGCGTCAGAAGATTGAAGCTGAACCCGAGCGGCATCATCATGATGCAGACGCCGATGAGCGACAGCGGAATGGTCACGACCGGGATCAGCACCGATCGGAACGAGCCGAGGAACAGGAAGATCACGACGACGACGATGATCACCGCTTCAAGCAGCGTGTTGCGCACCTCGTCGATCGACGACTGAATGAACTTGGTCGAGTCGTAGGCAACTTCCATTTTCACCGACGGCGGCAGGTTGCGCTCGATCTCCGGCAGCAACGCCCGCACGCCTTTGACGATGTTGAGCGGGTTACCCTGCGGAGTAGACTGCACGCCAATAAAGATGGCTTTGGAGCCGTTCATCGTCACACTCGCGTCCGTGCTCTGCGCGCCGAGCTGGACGGTGGCGATATCTTCGAGTCGCACCAGCGCACCATCTTTCGCTTTGATGGTCATGCGCTTGAACTGGTCGATGTCGGTCAGGCCCGTGTTGGTCGAAACGTTGGAAACGACGAAATAGCCCTTCGCCTGTCCCGCCGCTGCCTGGAAGTTGTTGGCACGAATGGCCAGGGAAACATCGTCGGCGGACACGCCGCGTCCGGCCATGCGCGCCGGATCGAGCCACAGCCGCATCGCAAACGTCTGTCCGCCAAGAATATCGGCCGATGCCACGCCGTCGACGGTTGCAAGGATCGGCTGCACCACGCGCGTCAGATAGTCGGAGATCGCCGAACCGCCGAGTTCGTCGCTGGCGAAGCCGATGTACATCACCGCCGTCGTCTGGCCGGTCGATTTCAGGATCACCGGATCGTTCGCTTCGCGCGGGATCAGGTACTTCACCGAATTGACCTTGGCGAGAACTTCGGTGAGCGCCTGGTTCGGATCGACGTTGAGTTTGATGTAGGCGGAGATCGTGCTCGTGCCCTGCACCGACGACGAGGTCAGGTAATCGATGCCCTCGGCGGCGGCGACCGCCTGCTCGATCGGCGTCGTGATGAAGCCCTGCATCAGTTCCGGCGAGGCGCCCGGATACGTCGTCGTGACGGTGACGACGGTGTTGAACAGCCGCGGATACTGCCGGATCGGCAGCTTGAACGCGGCGTTGAGCCCGATCAGCAGGATCAGCGCGCTGACGACGAGCGACAGCACCGGCCGCTTGATGAAGATGTCCGTGAAACGCATGTCCCGGCTCCTGTCGGCGCGCAATCCGCAGCAGTCCTGCGATCAGATACGCGCTCAGTCCAAACTTTTGGATCCGGTCGACCAATGCGACCGGACCGTTTCCTAACCGTTAGTTCAGCGGCGCCTTCGCCGGAACCGGCGGCGGCGGATCTTTCGAGATGGCGACGGCCGCGCCTGGCTGCAGCTTGAGCTGGCCGACCGCGACAACGCGATCGCCGGCCTTGACACCGCTCTGGATGACAGCCTTGCCATCGACACGTGCGCCGGCGCGCACCGGTACGCGCTCCACCGAGAAGCTCGGTTCGCCTTTGTCGTCCTTCTTCTCGACGATGCGATAGACTGAATCGCCGTAGAGCGTGTAGTCGACCGCGGTCTCCGGCAGCACCATGACCGGCGGGTCGGGCGGCAGCACGACCGTCGTGCTCGCGAACATCCCCGGCTTCAAGGTGCGATCGGTATTGTCGAGTATCGCCTGGACGCGGATATTGCGGGTATCGGTGTTGATCTGCGGGTCGATGGTGGTGATCTTGCCTTCGAACTTGCGCCCCGGATAGGCATCGACGTTGACGCGCACCGTCTGGCCAACGGCCAGAACCGCACTGTCTTTTTCGGTGACGGTGAAGTTGAGAAACACCTTCGACAGGTTAGTGAGCGACACGATCTGCGTTCCGGAGTTCAGGAACTGACCAAGATCGATCTTGCGCACGCCGAGTTCGCCGTCGAACGGCGCGCGGACGAGTTTCTGCGAGATGATGGTTTCGGTCTTGGCGACTGCGGCGTTGGCCTGATCGAACGCTGCTTGCGCCGAGTCGACCGTCGCCTGCGGGCCGGACTGCTTGGCGAGCAGAGCCTTGGCTCGCTCCAGCGTCAGTTCGGCCGACTTGGCCTGCGCCTTGAAGCTCGCGAGATCGCTCTGCTCCGGCTCGTCGAACAGTTGCACCAGCGGGTCACCCTTCTTCACCATGGTGCCCGGCTCGAACAGGATTTTCGTCACCCGGCCGGAGACGTCGGGCGTCACGTCAACCTGATGCACGGCGGCGAGATCGCCGATGCCGGTCAAGAGGCGCGGCACGACTTCCATTTTCACTTCAGCGATGCTCACGGTCACCGGCGGCGGCTTCATGTTGGCGAAGAACTGCCCGATCATCTTGGCGCGGAAGGCGTTGAAGCCCCACAGTCCGCCGACCAGCAACACCAGCAGCAAGCCGACGATCACGACCCATCGCACCATCTTCACCGGCTTCTTGTGCGGCTTTTGCTCGACGCTTTTTTCGGACGCTTTGACGCCGTGGATTTCTGTTTGAATGTTCATTTTAAGCGCTTTCTGTAGCCAAAACCGGTGTTGAGGGCGACACATCGTGCATAAGGCGAGCAATCGCCTCGTTTGTGATGCCGATGCCTCGCAGAACGAATTCGCAGACTTGCCGCTCCAGCGCCCCCGCATCCGAGTACGAGATCGTCGGCATCGCAGGCAGCCGCGACAATGCCAGCATCAGCAGCGTCTGATGCATGAACCAGAACAGATCGCGCGCCGGAGTATCCGACGGCCTCGCATCGCCCGCGGCGATAGCACGCGCAAGCGACGCTTCGAAGATCGGTTCGATGATGTGGCCGATCTTCTCGAACAGCAGGCGCGCGAACTCGCCCCCCTCGAGATGGCTCGACACCACGAGCTTCAGCCGCTGCACTTCTTCATGGTCCGGCGAATTGGAGGCATGAATAAAGTGCGCGACCATCTCGCGAACCAGCACGACAAGCGTCGCGGTCGACGGCTCCAGGGTCTGCAATTCGAGAAGCCCGGGATCGGTCTCGCACGCATCCGCCAGGATTTCCGCATAGAGCGCGGCCTTTGTCGGGAAGTGCTTGAATAATAGTCCCTCGGAAATGCCTGCTGCCGCGGCCACGCTGCGCGTGGTCGTTCCTGCATACCCATGGCGCGCGAAGCAGCGCTTCGCGGCGTCCATGATCTGCTCACGGCGCAAGTCGCTTGGTAACCGGACAGGTCGCATGGCGTGGTAAGTAGCCGCTCACTAGATGCAACGTCAAGGCGAAATGCTGCCCTGCAACCTCAATTGCAGGTTCCCGTCTCACCCATGCCATCTGGCAGAAACCGTCAGGAAACCAACAACTTGATAGCGGCGTCCGATGACCGCCGGCCTGACCCCGTTTAGATTCCCCCCATGCAGAGGTATTTCACCTCAAGATAGTCCTCGATGCCGTACTTGGAGCCCTCGCGGCCATTGCCGCTCTCCTTCACGCCGCCAAAGGGCGCGATTTCGGTCGAGATCAGGCCCTCGTTGATGCCGACGATGCCGTATTCGAGCGCTTCAGCTACCCGCCAGATCCTGCCGATATCGCGACCGTAGAAATAGGCAGCGAGGCCGAACTCGGTGTCGTTGGCGAGGCGGATCGCGTCCTCCTCGGTCTTGAAGCGGAACACCGGCGCCACCGGACCGAACGTTTCCTCACGGAAGATCAGCATGTCCGGCTTCGCATCAGCGAGCACGGTCGGCAGGTAGAACGTGCGGCCGAGCGCATGCGGCTTGCCGCCGGTGACAATGCGCGCGCCCTTCGACACGGCATCCGTGACGTGCTCCTGCACCTTGTCGACCGCCTCCTTGTTGATCAGCGGGCCGATGGTGACGCCCTGTTCAAAACCATCGCCGACCTTCATCGCGTTCACTGCCTCGGTCAGCTTCGCGACGAACGCGTCGTAAACCTTCTCCTGCGCGAACAGACGATTGGCGCAGACGCAGGTCTGGCCGGCATTGCGATACTTCGACGCCATCGCGCCCTTCACGGCAGCGTCGATATCCGCGTCATCGAACACGATGAACGGCGCGTTGCCGCCGAGCTCCATCGACGTGCGCTTCACGGTCGCCGCACTCTGCGCCATCAGCTTCTTGCCGATCTCGGTCGAGCCCGTGAACGTCACCTTGCGCACGATCGGGTTCGAGGTCATCTCGCCGCCGATCGCCGTGGCCGAACCGGTGACGACGCTGAACACACCCTTCGGAATGCCGGCACGCTCCGCGAGAATGCCGAGCGCCAGCGCCGAGAGCGGCGTTTGGCTCGCGGGCTTCACGACCATGGTGCAGCCTGCGGCAAGCGCCGGGCCCGCCTTGCGGGTGATCATCGCGGCCGGGAAATTCCAGGGCGTGATCGCCGCGCAGACGCCGATCGGCTGCTTGATGACGACGATGCGCTTGTCGGCGCCGTGCGGCGGAATGGTGTCGCCATAGATGCGGCGCGCTTCCTCGCTGAACCACTCGATGAAGTTCGCCGCATAGGCGATCTCGCCGCGGCTTTCCGTCATCGGCTTGCCCTGCTCCGAC
>JBEIPX010000389.1:0-3507 GCA_040376815.1 Bradyrhizobiaceae bacterium | reverse complement strand
CCTGCGCTTTCGTCCAGGTGATGAATTCGGGCAGCGTGCGCGCCGGCACCGACGGATGCACGACGAGAATGTGCGGGCTCAGCGCGAACAGCGACACCGGCACGAGGTCGCGATCCCAGACGTAAGGCTTGGTGGGCATCAGCATCGGCGAGACGATCAGGCTGTTGGCGGCGGCGAGCAGGGTGTAGCCGTCCGGAGCCGCTGCGATCGCTGCCTGCGTCGCGATGGTGGTGCCGCCGCCGGGCTTGTTCTCGATGACGACCGATGCGTTCCAGCTCTTGGCGATGACGTCGGCGAGCGCGCGCGTGATCAGGTCGGTGCCGCCGCCCGGCGCGAACGGCACGAGGATGCGCACGGGACGTGTTGGATACTCGTTGGCAAATGCCGGAGAGGCCATCGCAGCGATCAGCGCGACGGCGAGCAGGGGCTGGCGAAGGAAAGACATTGGCGGTTACTCGCAGGTGTCTTGGTTTCTTATTGGCGAGACCTAAAATTCGTCTCCAGTTACTTTCCCTCTTTTACGATGCGCCTGCAATGCACGAGCGCCGCGGCGATCAGATTGTCGCTGGCCTCGGGTGTCCGGAACGCGGAGTGCGCCGACAGCGTCACGTTCCTGATTTTCGTCAGGCGATGATCGGCAGGCAGCGGCTCGATCGAGAACACGTCGAGGCCGGCGTGGCGGATGTGGCCGGATTCAAGCGCGTCGCACATCGCGTCCTCGTCGGTCAGCGCGGCGCGGGCGGTGTTGATGAACAGCACGCCGGGCTTCATCGCCGCGATGCGCTCGCGCGAGAGGAAGCCGCGGGTCTCGTCGTTCAGGGTCAGGTTGATCGACACCACGTCGCTCTCGGCGAACAGTTGTTCGATCGGCACGAACGTCACGTGTGGCGAGGTTTTCGGTGTGCGGTTCCAGCCGAGCACCTTCATGCCGCCGCCCGCAGCGATGCGGGCGACCTCCGCGCCGATGCCGCCATAGCCGATCAGGCCGAGCGTCTTGCCGGTGAGCTGCATGCCGTCCTCGCGCAGCCACTCGCCGCGCCGCATTTCGCGATCCATCAGCGCGATGTTGCGTGCCGATGCCCACATCAGCGCGATGGCGCTCTCGGCGACCGCCGTGTCGCCGTAACCCTTGATGATGTGGACGGTGATGCCAAGCTCGGCCAGCTCCTCCACGTTCATGTAGCTGCGCGGGCCGGTGCCGAGAAACACCACGTGCTTCAGGCCGGTGCACTGCTTCGCGACATCCGTCGGCACATAGGTGTGATCGACGATCGCGATCGCCGCGCCATGCAGGACCTCGGGCAGGGCCTCCGGCTTCACGTCCGGGTCGCGGTGGATGATGATCGGCGGATCGCCGGGCTTCATCAGACGTTCGGTGATGACGGCGAGAGCTTCATTCGCATCGACGAAGACTGCGGCAGTCATATCTGGTCACTCACTCTTGTCGCGCGAGACGGTCATGGTGGTTCCGCCCTTTTTGCCGATCCGGGTGCCGGTGCAGCTGATGTCGAGACGGCGGTAGCGGGTGACGATGGTGTAGCCGCGGATGACGCCGATGCGGCCGTAGCAGCGCTTGACGCCGCGCGTGGTGTCCTTGATCGGAATCGTGAAGACGATGGCGGACGCCTTGGCGACGAAGTCGAAGAATTCCGGCTTCGGCTTGCGGTCGTCGGTCGAGGCGTAAACCTCGTTGGTGACGTTGCGGCTGGCGCAGCCGAGCGAGGCGATCTTGGCGGCGGGGTGCTGGAGATAGATGACGCCGGCGACGGTTTTGCCGATTGTCAGCCCATCGATCTGGTCCTTGAGCTGCTTGGCGAGCGTGTCGCAGCGATCGGCATGGGCTGGCGAGCCCAGCAGCAGGACTGCTGCCAGTGCGGCAAAAGCGAATCGAAACTTCGGAAATTTCATCAGGGTACCCCCGCGCCATTCAACCGTGGCGCGGCGTGATGCGCAACCTGCGTATCGCTCAGAATCCGACGATCAGGACCGCGAAAATGAACATGACGCCAATAAGCTGGGTGTACAGCGTCGAGAACCCGAGTAGAGCGGTCGCGAGCCAGAGCTTTTCGTTGCGCGCGGCGAGGACGATGGCGCCGACGGCCATCAGCGGGAGCGCGATGACGCGCACGCCCTTCTCGTTGGCGCTGGAGCGAAGGCCGAAGCCGTCAGCAAAAAGTGTCGGTATGAACCGCAGACACGCCATCAAAGCGATGGCCGCGAGCACCATAATCGCGATGCGAACCCGGCCCGTCACTGCAAGGATAATCACCGCGAAGGCGAGGATCGGCTGGATGACCATATGAGCCCCCACCAGAAGGCGGACGACGCCGGTGCCGGGAATGATCTTCGTTTCGCCGCCGAGCATGGCCTGGTAGGTCAGCACCCCGTCGAGCGCTTCCATCGCGCCGAGCAGGACCAGCACGATACAAAGTCCGATCCGGAGCCAGCGGGACGGGACCTCCGGTTGAACGGGTTCCGGGGCGGGCTGTTGATCGAGTGTGGCGGCGGGCGTCATGGCTCAAGACTTTCGAAATTCACGGCGAGGAGCTCAAGGATTTGGCCGGGGTTGCAACGGTGCATTGGCCTACTCCGCCGGGCATCTTCCCTTTGTCGTAAAACAGCTTAGAACGGTTCAATCTGTCCCGGCCGCGGCCTTGCCGCGCCATTCCAAGATGAGCCCGACGATGAACGCCCCCACCAAGGTTCCCGCTCCCGTTCCGCCCTACAAGCACACGCCGCTGTTTCCGCTAGGCCATGATGACACGCCCTACAAAAAAGTGTCGAGCGAGGGCATCCGGGTCGAAAAGATCATGGGCCGGGACATGCTGGTGGTGAGCCGCGAGGCGCTGCGCGCGCTCTCGGAAGCGGCGTTCGGCGAGATCAACCACTACCTGCGCCCGGGCCATCTCAAGCAGCTCAAGAAAATCCTCGACGATCCGGAAGCGAGCGACAACGACAAGTTCGTCGCCTTCGACTTCCTGAAGAACGCCAACACGTCCGCCGGCGGCGTGCTGCCGATGTGCCAGGACACCGGCACCGCGATCATCATGGGCAAGAAGGGCAGCAATGTCCTCACCGAAGGTGACGACGAGGCGGCGCTAAGCGAAGGCGCACGCGACGCGTACCTCAAGCGCAACCTGCGCTACTCGCAGGTCGCGCCGCTGTCGATGTTCGAGGAGAAGAACACCGCCAACAACATGCCGGCGCAGTGCGAGATCTACGCCGAAGGCGATGACGCGTATAAATTCATGTTCATGGCGAAAGGTGGCGGCTCCGCCAACAAGGCGTTCCTGTTTCAGGGCACGCCGTCGCTGCTTACCAAGGATCGCATGCATGCCTTCCTGAAGGAGAAGGTGCTCACCCTCGGCACCGCCGCGTGCCCGCCGTATCACCTCGCGATCGGCATCGGTGGCACCTCCGCCGAACTCACCATGAAGACGGTGAAGCTCGCGTCCGCGCGCTATCTCGACGCGTTGCCGACGCAGGGATCGGACGCGGGTAACGCCT
>JBEIPX010000199.1:0-6063 GCA_040376815.1 Bradyrhizobiaceae bacterium | reverse complement strand
ACGACCGCCTTCTGGGTGTAGCCCTTGCGGCGATCCGGCATCTTCTCGCGCTCGCGCATCACCACGATGCGCTCGATCAGTTTCTCGACGATCTTCTCCGACACCTGCGCGGTGCGCGCCGCCATCGGCTTTTCATAGTACGACTCCACCGCATCGTCCTCGTCGTCCTCATCGGCAATGAGCTGCGAGTTGAGCGGCTGCGAGAGCTTCGAGCCGTCGCGATAGAGCGCGTTGGCCTTCAGCGCCAGCTTCCACGACAAGAGGTAAGCGGACTTGCAGTCCTCCACCGTCGCATCGTTCGGCATGTTGATGGTTTTCGAGATCGCGCCCGAGATGAACGGCTGCGACGCCGCCATCATGCGGATGTGGCTCTCGACCGAGAGATAGCGCTTGCCGATCTTGCCGCAGGGATTGGCGCAATCGAACACGGCGTAGTGCTCGGCCTTCAGGTGCGGAGCACCTTCAACCGTCATCGCGCCGCAGACGTGCACGTTGGCGGCTTCGATCTCGCGCTTGGTGAAGCCGATCGCGGCGAGCAGGTCGAAGTTCGGCACCGAGGAAGCCTCGGGGCCGATGCCGAGCACGTTCTGGATCACGTCCTCGCCGAGCGTCCACTTGTTGAAGGCGAACTTGATGTCGAACGCGGTCGGCAGACCCTTTTCGACCTTGGCGATCAGTTCGTCGGTGAAGCCCTTGGCCTTCAGGGTGGTGTGGTTGATGCCGGGCGACTGCGCCAGCGAACCATGACCGACCGCGTAGGCTTCGATCTCGGCGATGTCGCTCTCGCGATAGCCGAGCGTGCGCAGCGCCGTGGGCACTGCCTGGTTGATGATCTTCCAGTAGCCGCCGCCGGCGAGCTTCTTGAACTTCACCAGCGCGAAATCAGGCTCGATGCCGGTGGTGTCGCAATCCATGACGAGGCCGATGGTGCCGGTGGGCGCCACGACGGTCGTCTGCGCGTTGCGATAGCCGTTGGCCTTGCCGCCTTCGAGCGCTGCATCCCACACGGCCTTGGCGCGATCGACGATGTCGGCCTGCGGGCACGACGCGTGATCGAGCGGCACCGGGTTGACGGCGAGCGCCTCGTAGCCGGTGTAGTTGCCGTAAGCAGCGTTGCGATGATTGCGGATCACGCGCAGCATGTGCTGGGCGTTCTTCTTGTAGCCGGGGAAGGTGCCGAGCTCGGCGGCCATTTCGGCGGACGTCGCATACGCCGTGCCGGTCATCACCGCAGTCAGCGCGCCGCAGAGTGCGCGGCCTTCCTTCGAGTCGTACGGCAGGCCCATGGTCATCAAGAGGCCGCCGATATTGGCGTAGCCGAGGCCGAGCGTGCGGAACTCGTAGGAGAGTTCAGCGATCGCCTTGGACGGGAACTGCGCCATCATCACCGAGATTTCGAGCACGATGGTCCAGAGCCGGCACAGGTGCTCGTACGCCGCGACGTCGAAGTAACGCGTCGAGGTGTTGTAGAACGTGATGAGGTTGGCGGAGGCGAGGTTGCACGCCGTGTCGTCGAGGAACATGTATTCCGAGCACGGGTTCGACGCGCGGATATCGCCAGACGCCTTGCAGGTGTGCCAGTCGTTCATGGTCGTGTTGTAGTGCAGGCCCGGATCGGCCGAGGCCCAGGCGGCGTAGCCAATTTTTTCCCACAGGTCGCGGGCCTTGATCGTCTTCGTCACTTTCTTGTTGGTGCGGCCGATCAAATTCCAGTCGCCGTCGGTTTCCACCGCGCGCAGGAAATCGTCCTTGAGCGAGACCGAGTTGTTCGAGTTCTGGCCGGCGACAGTGAGGTAGGCTTCCGAATCCCAGTCGGTGTCGTAGACGTCGAAATTGATGTCCGTGTAGCCCTGCTTGGCGAACTGGATCACGCGCTTGATCATGTTGTCGTTGACCAGCGCGCGGCGCGCGGCCTTGATCTCGCGGCGCAGCGCCGGGTTCTTTTCGGGATCGAAGCAGTCGTCGCCCGAGCCTTCACAGTTGACGCAGGCTTTCAGCACGGCTTTCAGGTGCTTCTGGTTCAGCTTCGAGCCGGTGACGAGAGCAGCAACCTTCTGCTCTTCCTTCACCTTCCAGTCGATGTAGGTCTCGATATCCGGGTGATCCGCATCGACGACGACCATCTTGGCCGCGCGGCGCGTGGTGCCGCCCGACTTGATCGCGCCCGCCGCGCGGTCGCCGATCTTGAGGAAGCTCATCAGGCCCGACGAGCGGCCGCCGCCGGAAAGCTTTTCGCCTTCACCGCGCAGGCGCGAGAAGTTCGAGCCGGTGCCCGAGCCGTATTTGAACAGGCGCGCCTCGCGCACCCACAGATCCATGATGCCGCCCTCGTTGACGAGGTCGTCCTCGATGCCCTGGATGAAGCAGGCGTGCGGCTGCGGATGCTCGTAAGCCGATTTCGACTTGGTGAGCTTTCCGGTTTTCCAGTCGACGTAGTAGTGGCCTTGGCCGGGACCGTCGACGCCGTAGGCCCAGTGAAGTCCGGTGTTGAACCACTGCGGCGAGTTCGGCGCGACCATCTGCATCGCCAGCATGTAGCGGAGCTCGTCGTAGAACGCGCTCGCGTCCTCTTCCGACGAGAAGTAGGAGCCTTTCCAGCCCCAGTAGGTCCAGCAGCCGGCGAGGCGATCGAACACCTGCTTCGACGAGAGTTCCGAGCCGAAGCGTTCGGCTTCGGGAATGTTGTGCATGGCGTCCGTGTCGGGCACCGAGCGCCACAGCCACGAGGGGACAGTTTCTTCCTCGACCTTCTTCAGGCGCTTGGCGATTCCCGCTTTGCGGAAATACTTTTGTGCAAGGACATCGGAGGCGACCTGCGACCACGAGTCGGGCACCTCGACATTCTCGAGCTTGAACACGATCGATCCGTCGGGGTTACGAATCTCGCTCGTGGTCAGCCGGAACGAAATCTCGGCGTAGGGAGATTGTCCGGCTTTGGTGTAGCGGCGTTCAATTCGCATCTTGGTCGTGCCCCGTCTATTCGCCGGCGGCTGGATTCAGCCTTGCCGGTCATTTCTGTGTGCGATCGGTTTGATCCTGATCGCGGTTCAGCCGGTGCTTCCCGGCTCTGTTTTTACGCCCCAACTGACAACGCGCGAACCCGCGTTTTTTGGACCTTTCGGCCCCTGTTTTTTGAGCGTGATGTTCTCCGAAACCGCTTCACACTTTTCGGCATCACGCCCGTAAATTAGCGCTCGAAATCCCCGGATTCTGGCAGCGACAGTTCCCCGATCCGCGGCCATGGGAGAGGCTGCGGTTCCAACTGTCGAAACCCTTTCAGGGGAGTCCCCGCCGCAGACTTCGAACCGACAGCGTCGAGGGGTTCGAAACTAGGACGACTCCGTTACGCCCGTCAAGGAATAGTACGGGTTCCTGAATCAAATACTAAATATGGTGGAAGATGGGGAAAAACAGGGGGACGAGCCGCGCCCTGTCACCGGCAAGTATCGATGAATCCTGAGAGATTCGGGAAGCAAAAAATTCGTCGCGAGGGGGTGATTTTCAAAGCACTCCCGCTGTTCACAGGGCACGTCCGTCGCGAATAAATCGCTTGCGCTTTGAGAGACTCGGGGAGGCGGCAGCAGTCAGCCAATACCACTGCGGGAATCGCTCTCCCGCTGTCCGTTCGGCCGCGCGGATTTCCTAAGCCAAAGCCATGACCGCTGGATGACGCCATATCTGGTCGCCTGTGGAGTGAGGCGACAGGCGAGGGCGCGTGATGTATCGCGCTAAAAGTAAAGTTGAACCGAGTGACGGCGTTGCATCGAAGCTCTGCTTTGGCGCGCATAGCCACGCTCCGGCTTTCGCCATAGTCTCCGCCTCGTCTCGCCGGAATCTCTCATGCCGACATCATCAAATCCGACCGCGCGGCCGCGCATCGCGCCGCTGGGCATCCTTTTCGTGCTCATCACGTCGGTGGCGTGGGGACTGAACTGGCCGTCGACGAAGTATCTCATTTCCGAACTGCCGCCACTGCCGGCGCGCGGGCTCGCGGGATTGATCGGCGGGGCGGCGCTCGGGATCTATGCCTGGCTGCGCGGCGACAGCCTCGTCATTCCGCAGGATCAGCGGATGCGGCTTCTGGTGTCGGCGTTCCTCAACGTCACCATGTGGATGGCGGTGATGGGGTTCGCGCTGCTCTGGCTGCCGGCCGGTGAGGCCTCGGTGATCGCCTACACCATGCCGGTGTGGACGGCGCTGCTGGCGTGGCCGCTGCTCGGCGAGCGGCTGGTGCCAATCCGCCTGGTCGCGCTGGTGCTGGCGTTTGCCGGTCTCGTCATCCTGTTTTCCGGCGAGGGCATCGATGCCAGCATCGCGAAATGGCCCGGAGTCGTGCTGGCGCTGCTCGGCGCCGTCGCCTTTGCGCTCGGCACGATCTTTCTCAAACGCTTTCCGCTTCAGTTGCCCGGGTCGACATCGGCAGCGTGGCAGCTGGTGCTCGGGTGTCTGCCGGTCGCGATCGTCGGCTTTGCGCTCGACCAGCCGTCGTTCGCCAACCTGTCGCCGCTCGGCTGGGCCTGCATGGCCTACATGACCTTCGTCGGTCTCTCGATCGCCTACATGACGTGGTTTGCCGCACTCGAGCGATTGCCCGCATCGGTCGCGGCGATCGGCACCATGCTGGTGCCGGTGATCGGCGTGGTGGCCTCAGCCATCATACTGAAAGAACCGCTGGGGCTTGTGCAGGTCGCGGCACTCGCGCTGACGCTAGGCGGCGTCGCGCTTGCCGCGCGCTCCTGACGGTTTCCCGATATGTATCGGCTACAGTAACAACGGCGAAGAACGGTACCGATCGCTCATGTCCTCACCCTCGCTTCCGCGCGTCGCGCCGCCAGCAGTCACGTCCGCGGGCCTGCTGTTTCTTGCGATCACTTCGATCGGGTGGGGGACGAACTTTCCGGTCATGAAGTTCATCCTGCGCGAATGGCCGCCGCTCACCTCGCGTGGATTGACCGGTCTGGTCGGCGCGCTGGGACTTGCGCTGGTTGCGCTCGCGCTCGGACAGAGCCTGAAAGTGCCGCGGCACTTGTGGCTGCGGCTGGTCACGATCTCGGTCGTGACGATCACATCGTGGATGACGTTTATGGGGCTCGCGCTGGTGTGGCTGCCCGCGAGCGAAGCCGCGATCATCTCGATCAGCGTTCCCGTGTGGGTTTCACTGATGGCCTGGCCGATTCTGGGCGAACGGATTTCGCTCGTGCGCGCTGTCTCGCTCGCCGTCGCGCTCGCGGGCATCACCGTGCTGATCGGCGGCAAGGGGGTCGACGCCAGCGTCGAGAAACTACCCGGCTATGTGTTTGCGGTTGCCGGCGCGATTCTGGTCGCGAGCGGCACCATCCTGTTGAAGCGCTTTCCCGTCGCCATGCCGCCGATCTCGCTTGCGGCATGGCAGATCGCGATCGGCTGCGTGCCGGTGGCGATTGTCGGCGTGCTGGTTGAACGGCCTTCGCCCGCGGCGCTGTCGGGCGCGGGCTGGATAGCGCTCGGCTACATGACGCTGGTTCAGTTCTGTGTGTCGTATTCGTGCTGGTTCGCAGCGCTCGCGAGGCTGCCGGCGTCGACGGCTTCGATCGGCACGCTGATGGTGCCGGTGATCGGCGTGATGTCGTCGGCGCTCATGCTGGGCGAGCCGCTCGGTGCTCAGGCGATCGCCATGCTGATCGTAACGATCGGCAGCGTTGCGGTCGCGATGCGCGCCTAGCCGCAACGAAATGGCCGCAACGAAAAACGGACGACGCGGGGGGCACGTCGTCCGTTCTCTCACCTTACGCAACCAACGTATTCACTTGCGTATGATCTTGTCCGAAAACCGGTACCCGCTTTTCGGGATCATCCGGGTTACGGGCAGGGATAGCGGTTGCCGTCGTTATTCAGATAGGTGCGGGTGCGCGGATCGTAGGAACGATAGCGCTGACGGCAGTATGAGTCGGCGTCCGCGGTCGCTGACGGCACGGCGACGACCGGCTCGTCGTCATAGTCATCGACGACGTAACCCGGCGACGAGTAGTACCCCGGGCCGTAGTAAGAGCTGCCGGCGATTGCGGCACCTGCCGCGAGACCGGT
>JBEIPX010000293.1:0-4527 GCA_040376815.1 Bradyrhizobiaceae bacterium | reverse complement strand
AGCTCGAGCCGCGTGCCGAATACGGTGAAGCCGATGCCGGGTTTCCAGTAAGCGCTCATCAGGATCGCGGCGATGATGACGCCGATCAGGGCGAGGTTGACCTTGCCGTGCAGCCGCAGCGGCGAGTCCGGGGTCGGGTCCTTGATGCTGCCGGCGCGTTCCTTGCGATGGAGGTAGACGTCGAGCGCGGCGAACACCGCCAGCACGATGCCGCCGACGAACAGCGTTTCGGCGAGCAGGTGTGTTGTCGTCCAGAAGAAGTCGACGCCCTTGAGGAAGCCGATGAACAGCGGCGGATCGCCGAGCGGCGTCAGCGAGCCGCCGATGTTGGCGACGATGAAGATGAAGAATACCACCACGTGAACGTTGTACTTGCGGTCGTCGTTGGCGCGGATCAGCGGCCGGATCAGGATCATCGATGCACCGGTGGTGCCGACGATGCTCGCCAGCACGCCGCCGATCGCGAGCAACGCGGTATTGGTGAAGACGCTGTCGTGCAGGTTGCCCTGAAGGTAGATGCCGCCGGCAGTGACGAACAGCGCCAGCAGCAGCAGGATGAAGGGCATGTACTCGAGCAGCGCCGTATGCGCGAGCACGTGCGATGCCGTCGATGCATCGGCGCTGGCGAACAGGGGAACGACCACCAGCGCCGCGATCACAAGCGAGAACTTGTCGTAGTGATGTTCCCACAGATGCGAATACAGCACCGGCCCGGTGGCGATGCAGAGCAGGATGGCGACGAACGGCAGCGCCCAGAGCAGCGACAGCTTCGCGCCGTCGAGCGCCTCGGCGGCGAACGCCGGGGACGGGATCAGAAGGAGGGCCGCCGCCAGGGCTAGGGCGGCGAAGACGATCGGCTTTGCGCGTTGGATCATGATTTCTCCGCCAGGAATTCGCCGGCCTTGTAGAGCGATCGGAACGGGACGCCGGCGTCCTTGAACGCCGCGTCGGCGCCTTCGTCGCGATCGACCATGGTGAACACCAGCACAACCGTCGCGCCGGCTTCGCGCACCGCGTCGACCGCTTTCAGCGCGGAACCGCCGGTGGTGGTGACGTCCTCGACGATGACGACGCGCTTGCCGGCGAGGCTCTCGCCTTTCGCCAGCCCTTCGATCGCCAGCCGCGCGCCATGCTCCTTCGGCTTCTTGCGCACGAAGAAAGCCGCGATCGGGTGCCCCTTGAGCCATGAGAGCTGCGCGATCGCGCCGGCCAGCGGCACCGCGCCCATCTCAAGCCCGCCGATGTAGTCGAGTTCGTCGTTCTTCAGCGCATCGTAGGTGAGCTCGGCGAGCAGCGCCGCGCCTTCCGGATCGAGCATGGTCGGCTTCAGGTTGAAGTAGAAGTCGCTCTTGCGGCCCGAAGCGAGCGTGATCTCGCCGCGCCCGAACGAACGGGCGGCGATGATCTTTGCGAGGCGGGCGCGGGAGGCGGAAATGGACAAGGGCACGCTCTTTCGATCTGAGGATGGCGCGAAAGTTACCCGGGCTGACGTGGACATTCCAGAGCGGATCGCGCACCGTCAACAGCACTCGTCCATGGATAAGGCCCTGAAATGACCATCGATTTCTACACCTGGAACACCCCGAACGGCCGCAAAATAAGTGTCGCACTGGAGGAAATGGAGCTGCCGTACAAGGTGCATGTGATCAACATCACCAAGGGCGAGCAGCACGCGCCGGAATTCCTGAAGATCAGCCCGAACAACCGCATCCCCGCGATCGTCGATCCGGACGGGCCTGGCGGCAAGCCGGTCAGCGTGTTCGAGTCGGGTGCGATCCTGCTCTATCTCGGCGAGAAGACCGGCAAATTCCTGCCGAAGGATCTCGGCGCGCGCATTCCGGTGCTGGAGTGGCTGATGTGGCAGATGGGCGGCTTCGGCCCGATGCCGGGCCAGGCGCATCACTTCCTCACGGTGGAGAAGGAAGAGGACCGCCGCTACGGCCTCGACCGCTACCTGAAGGAAACGCGCCGGCTTTACGGCGTGCTCGACAAGCGGCTTGCGGATCGCGAATTCGTCGCGGGCGATCTGTCGGTCGCCGACTTCGCCATTCTCGGCTGGGCGTGGCGGCACGAGCGCCACAAGGTGTCGTTCGCGGATTATCCCAACGTCGGCCGCTGGTACGACGCGCTGATGGCGCGGCCGAAGGTCAAGAAGGGCTTCGAGGTGAAGCTGGATTGATAAAGCTCCCTCGCCCCGCGTAAGCGGGGAGAGGGTTGGAGTGAGGGGCGCATATCCGCATACTCTGCACTCGCAATTGGCGCTGCGCCATGCCCCCTCACCCGCCGCGCCTTCGCTCTTCGAGCTGCGGCGGGCGACCTCTCCCCGTAAACGGGGAGAGGTTGGTCAAGCCTTGCGTGTTTCCATCGCCATCCGCACGGCGAAGCCTGCGAGCAGGGTGCCCATGACCCAGCGCTGCACCTTCAGCCATGTCGGGCGGGTGGCGAGGAAGCTGGCGATCGAGCCGGCGGCGATCACGATCAGCGAATTGACGCTGACGCTGACGACGATCTGCGTCAGGCCGAACACGATCGACTGCACCAGCACGCTGCCCAGCGCCGGATCGATGAACTGCGGCAGCAGCGCGAGATAAAGCATCGCCACCTTCGGATTGAGCAGGCTGGTGAGAAGCCCCATCGCGAACAGCTTGCGCGGGCTGTCGACTGGCAGCTTCTGCACCTGAAACGGCGAGCGGCCGTTCGGCTTCACAGCTTGCCATGCGAGCCAGAGCAGGTAAGCCGCGCCGGCGAATTTCAGCGCCTCGTAGGCGTAAGGCACCGCGAACAGCAGTGCGGTGATGCCGAAGGCCGCGCACAGCATGAAGAACACGAATCCGAGCGCGACGCCGCACAGCGAGATCGCGCCGGCCATGCGGCCCTGCGTGATCGAACGCGAGATCAAGTAAACCATGTTCGGCCCGGGCGTGAGCACCATGGCGAGCGCAACGAGGACGAAGGCAAACAGCGAGGAAGAGGAGGGCATGGGCAATCCGTCAATCCGAATCCATCGGCCCAACCTCTAGCGCATCCGGCGGCCGTCCGGCGAGAGGGCCGAGCGTAAGGCTGCCCGCAGCCCAATGCAGGGCTCGCGCGCTAGCCCCGTCCGCTCGAGATCGCGAACCATATCGCGATAGCGACGAGCGCGAGCGAGAGCAGGCGGCGCAGGCGCTGCCGGGCACTGGCCGTTTCCACGGACGACGCGAGTCGGCTCGCCAGCAGAACAATGCCGGCATGGATGAGCGTCGCGATCGCGACATAGATCGCCGACAGCACGAGGGTCTGTTGCGCCACATGCCCAATCGTCGCATCGACGAAGCGCGGCAGCGTGGCGATGTAGAAGATGGCCGCCTTCGGGTTGAGCAGGTTGGTGATGAGGCCGCGCCGGAACGCAGTCCATGGCGGCACGATGTCCGCTGCCACCGCGCCCGGCGACGTCTCGCGCTCGCGAGCCCAGCCCTCCCACGCAAGCCAGAGCAGGTAAGCGACACCGGCCCAGCGCAGCGTCTCGTAGGCCCACGGCGAACTGTCGATCAGCGCCGCGACGCCGAACGCGGCTGCAATTCCATACACGCCGAGCCCGAGCGCGATGCCGGCGACCGCCGCAAGCCCCGCGCGCACGCCGCGCGAAAGCGACAGCGTCGCAAGATAGGCCATGTTCGGCCCCGGCGTCAGCTCGATGATCAGCGAGGTGAGCGCGAAACCGAGGAGCGACGTGGTGAGCATCGGCGCGCCGCGGCGATCGCCGTTAACCGGGTCGCTTGGGACTATTCAGCCCGCGCTCGACCGCAGGCCGCGCGAGGCCGGCATCGAGCCAGCGCGGAACGTTCTTCAGCGTATCGTATTCGACGATCTCGCGCGCACCGTAAAAGCCGACAAGGTTGCGCACCCAGCCGAGCGTCGCGATGTCGGCGATGGTGTAGTCCTTGCCCATGATCCAGTCGCGGCTGGTGAGGCGCGTTTCCAGCACGCCGAGCAGGCGCTTGCTCTCATCGCGATAGCGCTGCATCGGCCGTTTGTCTTCGTATTCGCGGCCTGCGAATTTGAAGAAGAAGCCGAGCTGCCCGAACATCGGGCCGATCGAGGCCATCTGGAAGTACACCCACTGAATCGTCTCGTAGCGCGCGGCGGGATCGGCCGGCAGCAGCTTGCCGGTCTTCTCGGCGAGGTACTGGAGGATCGCGCCGGACTCGAACAGGCCGAGCGGTTTGCCGCCGGGGCCTTCCGGATCGATGATCGCCGGAATCTTGCCGTTCGGATTGAGTGACAGGAACTCCGGACCCCACGTCTCATTCTTGCCGATGTCGATCGTGTGCGGCTCGTAGGGCAGCCCGATCTCTTCCAGCATGATCGAGACCTTGACGCCGTTCGGCGTCGGCAGCGAGTAGAGCTGCAAACGATCCGGATGCTGTGCCGGCCAGCGCTTGGTGATCGGAAAGTTCGAGAGATCGGCCATGGGCTTTCCTAAAAAGGAATCTCATCATCAATATCGGCGAGCGGTTGCCTTCTTGTGACGGGTCGAAGGTTGTACTT
>JBEIPX010000110.1:0-8220 GCA_040376815.1 Bradyrhizobiaceae bacterium | reverse complement strand
TCGGTCACCTTGTGCAGCGTCGGGCGACCGCGCCGCAGGTCGCTGTTGTCCATCGCCGGCAGATCGTCGTGCACCAGCGAGTAGCAATGGATGCATTCGAGCGCCGCGCCGGCGAGCAGCGCGCCCTTCGGGTCGACGCCGAATACGGCCGCGCTTTCGACGACCAGAAACGGCCGCAGGCGCTTGCCGCCGTTGAGGCTGCCGTAGCGCATCGATTCGATCAGGCGCTTCGGCCGCTCGATCTCATTCTCGAGCGGCGCATCGGCGAGAAGCTCCGCGAGCAGTTTTTCGGTGGCTTCGGCGGTCTGGTCGAGGCGCTTGGCGAAGTCGATGGAAAGGGTCGCCGTATTCATCTTTAGAAAAACTCCACAAAACGGCCGGACCATCCTTCATGCGGGCAGTTTCGTCAATTCCGGTGGCGACGGGCTGGTATCGAACGGACGGCAGGGCTAACGATGAGGAGGTCATCCATCGCGCCTCCTCAACTGGCTGAGCCCTCTTGCGCCTCATTCGCAAAATTCTGCTGGTTGTGCTGCTGCTGCTGCTGTTGCCGTATCTCCTGACGCCGCTCTATCGCGTCGTGAATCCGGTCTCGACCCTGATGATCGGTCGCTGGCTGACCGGCGCGACCGTCGTGCGGGAATGGACCGACCTCGACGAGATCGCGTCGGTTCTGCCGCGCACGGTGGTCGGCGCGGAGGATGCGAAGTTCTGCACCCACCGCGGGATCGACTGGGATTCGGTGCGCGATGTGATCGAGGACGTGCAGGATGGCGATGTGACGCGTGGCGGTTCCACCATCACCCAGCAGGTAGCGAAGAACCTGTTTTTCTGGCCGGGCCGCAGCTACATCCGAAAGGGGCTCGAGTTCCCGCTGGCGCTCTGGATCGACCTGGTGCTGCCGAAGCGGCGGATTCTCGAAATCTACCTCAACATCGCCGAGTGGGGGCCGGACGGGCAGTTCGGCATCGAGGAGGGGGCCGCGCATGCCTTCGGCAAGGCGGCCTCGGCGCTGAATGCCCGCGAGGCTGGACTATTGGCGGCGATCCTGCCGAACCCGGTGACCCGCAGTGCCCGCCAGCCGGGTCCGGCGGTGCGCCGGATGGCCGGAACCTACATGGCGCGCGCTGGGGCTGTCGTCGCGTCCTGCTGGGCCGGCAATCGCGCCAGATAGGGCATTTTGGCCCATTTTTGGCCGGATCAACCTCTAGCCTCCGGGCGAGGCTTCCTCTATAAGCGCGGCCTCAATCGAATTTCTGGCGCCGCG
The DNA here is from genome assembly GCA_040376815.1 of Bradyrhizobiaceae bacterium. Taxonomy (GTDB): domain Bacteria; phylum Pseudomonadota; class Alphaproteobacteria; order Rhizobiales; family Xanthobacteraceae; genus SG-bin9. Next base: position 6,953 of record JBEIPX010000110.1, on the reverse strand, counting down.
GGCGTCGTCCTCATGGATGGCGGGCCTGACGGGCTTGCTGCAAGGACCGATACAATGGCCGTTCCGAGACGTAAAACATCGCCGTCGCGCCGTGGCATGCGCCGCTCCGCCGACGCGCTCAAGACGCCGACCTATGCCGAAGACAAGGACTCGGGCGAATTGCGCCGTCCGCACCATCTCGATCTGAAGACCGGCATGTACAAGGGCCGTCAGGTCCTGAAGGCGAAGAAAGAAGACTGACGGCAGCGAGCGCCGCGTATGCGGCGCTCCATTGCCGGGGCGATGATGCGGCGATTACCGCTCCATCAACCGGCCGGATGCAGCTCTCATTCGTGAACGCTCGTTGGGGAAGGCTCGCCGATGTCGATGATCGGTTTCCCGCTGCTGCTGATCCCGCTCGCGATCTACAACATCGTCGTCTTTCTGATGCAGGGCGTGTCGTTCGATGCGCCGCTGCTGGCGCTGACATTGACGTCCGGCAAGACATGGACGGCAACGTTCAGCGACGGGCTGCTTGCGCTCGGCATGCTGCTGCTGATGGTCGAAGTCATCAAGGCGGCGAAGCCCGGCGCGAAGTACTTCACCGATCACCTCCTGTCGCTTCTGGTTTTCGCCGGTGCCGCAGCCGAATTCGTGCTGCTCCCGCAGTTCGCGACATCGACGTTCTTCCTGCTGACGGTGCTGGCGCTGGTCGATTTTCTCGCGAGCCTCGCGATTCGTGCCCGCCGCTCCGCGCCCGCTCAGGCTACCGCAAAAGCCAGCCGTCGCGCTGCTCCGGTACCGGCGCCGGCCTCTGAACCGAAGTTCGAGCCATCGGCGGCAACGGATCTCGCGCCGCCGGTTGCATCGCCGCCTGAGCCCGCGCCTGTACCGTCACCGCCACCGCCGCCGCTCGCCGACGAGGCACAGACGCCCGAGCCCCGCGATCCCGCGGCTCCTGCTTCGCCGCAGCCGCGCTGATTCTTCTCAGACTGTTTTCGACATCAGGACGCCTCGGGCAGCAGCCGGCTGCGCGCGATAGTGCGCCTGCGCCTCCTCGGGACTTGCCCGGCGCAGCGTCCGTGTCTGGGGAGCTTGCTGCGAGATAGCGATGAGATGGGCCACGAAGGCCGGATTGGGCCGTGCAAGGTTGTTCGCGAGCTTGGGAGCGGCTGACGGTGCGGAGATCGGAACAAGCGCTGCCGACGACGGAAGCGGCTTTGGTGCCTCGCCCTGGCCCGCCGCCGGGTTGCGTTCGGTGCGGCGTGCGGAGGGCGGTTGAATGGACGATACGATCATCGCGTCGGCTCCGGGGCGCGCTGCTGTCCCGTTATGGGACAAAGCGCAGCCTGTCGGAGAACACCTCGCAAGCCCCGTGCCGACTCCTCCGGTTGACTACGAGCCGCTGCAGTAAGCGGCTGATCCCAGGAACGCGACGGGTGCGCGGGGTTTCAAGCTAACCCGCAGATTGCAGAAGGGTTTCCTTATTTTTCGAGCCTCCATTGGCTGGCCGGTAACCAAGTGGGAATCAGGCCTGCCAGGTGGCATTGGAAATACAGTCGCTTGTCGAAATGTTTAGGAACATTTCCTAGCGTGGGACGCACGCACCGCCATAATCGCAGTCCAAGAATCACAGGCGCGTCCCGAAATGAGGCGATCTTGACCGTGGAAACGCTCGCTCCCGATCACACAGTTCGATTGCCTCAGCGGACCTCGCCCGTGCCCATCGGGCAGCCGGATCCGGAAGCGATCATCGAGCGCCTGGGTCAGGCCGCATTCGTCTGGGACATCGCCAGCGATACGATCGCCTGGAGCGATCATATCGGCGTCGTGTTTCCGGGCGTGCCAGCGGATGCACTGGCGAGCGGCGAGGGGCTCGCGCGGCTGATCGAGCCCGTCAAAACAATTCGCGCCACGGCGCTCGCCAACGCCGCACAATCCACGCACGGCGAAGTCTACCAGATCGAGTACGGCGTGCGGATCGCCGCATCGGCGCCCACGCAGTGGGTCGAGGAAACCGGCTGCTGGGTTCTCGGCGCCGACGGCAAGCCGATCCGCGCCGAAGGCGTCGTGCGCATCAACAACGAACGCCACGCCCGCGACGAGCAGATGCGCCGCCTCGCCGAGCACGATCCGCTGACCGGCGAACTCAACCGGGCCAACCTGATCGCATCGCTCGCCGAAGCCATCGAGGAAGCCGGCCGCTATCGCACGTCGTTCGCCTTCATGCTGATCGGCGTCGATCACCTCGCGCGCATCAACGACTCGTTCGGATTCGATGTCGCCGACGAAGTAATCTGCGAGATCGCCCGCCGCGTGCGGCTGCGCTTGCGCGGCGGCGACGTGCTGGGCCGCTTCTCCGGCAACAAGCTCGGGCTCATTCTGAAGAATTGCTCGGTCGAGGCGATGAACATCGCAGCCGAGCGTTTCCTGCTTGCGGTGCGCGAGGAAATCATCCCGACCACATCCGGTCCGGTCAGCATCACGGCGTCGATCGGCGCGGTGAACGTGCCGCGCTATGCGCGCACCGTCGACGAAACCATCAACCGCGCCCAGGAGGCGCTGGAATCGGCGAAGAGCCGCCGCGCTGGCTCGTTCGGATCGTGGCGTCCGAACGTCGAGCGCGACGCGCAGCGCCGCGTCAACATCCGCGTCACCGACGAGATCGTCACCGCGCTGAACGAGCGGCGGCTGGTGACGGCGTTCGAGCCGGTGGTGCATGCGAACTCGCGGCAGCCGGCGTTCTACGAGTGCCTGGTGCGGATGCAGCAGGACGACGGGCGTTTCCTGCTCGCGCCGGATATCGTTCCGGTCGCCGAAAAGCTCGGCCTGATCCGCCTCGTCGATCATCGCGTGCTCGAACTCGCGATCGCCGAACTCGCGGCCTCGCCGAACGTGCAGCTCAGCCTGAACATCTCGCCCGATACGACGATGGACCCCGACTGGTGGTCGAGCATCGAATCGCTGATGCGCGCCAATCCGGGCGTCGCCGAGCGGCTGATCGTGGAGATCACCGAGACCGTCGCGATTCAGGACGTGGACGATGTCCGCGGTTTCGTCTCGCGGCTGAAGAATTTCGGCAGCCGCATCGCCATTGACGATTTCGGCGCCGGCTACACGTCGTTCCGCAACCTGCGCAAGCTCGGCGTCGACATGGTGAAGATCGACGGCGCCTTCGTGCAGAACATCGTTCATTCCGCCGACGATCGCGCCTTCGTGCAGACACTGATCGATCTGGCGCACCGGCTTGATATTCAGACGGTCGCCGAGTGGGTGCAGGATGAAGAGGCGGCCGCCATGCTGCGCGGCTGGGGTTGCGACTTCATCCAGGGCCGGCTGATTGGCCTCGCCTCCGGAGAGCGCCCATGGGCGCAGGACGTCACGCCGGCGGCCGCTGTCCGCGGGTAGGCGTTCTCACGTCGCTGAGGTTTCACGTCGCTGAAATGAAAGGTCCGGACGTGATCGGGATCACGCCCGGCTGATCGGCGATTATTCCTTGCCGGTTTCCTTGCCGGGTTCCCTGGACATGCGCTCGAGCTTCTCCTGCATGTCCTTCATCTGCTTGCGCAGGTCGTCGATGTTGTCGGTCTCGGGCTCGGCTACGATTTTTTCGGGTTCCGATGACGAAGACGGCCGCGATGTCGACGGTACGAACGGTTTGAACATCGCAAACGTCCGCTCGAACATTTCCATGTTGCGGCGGACATGCTCTTCCAGCGGCGCGAACGGGCTGGCGGCGAAGGTGTTGGTCAGCTGCTTGCGGAATTTTTCCTGCTCTCGCGTCAGCGAATCGATCGACGCTTCGAGATATTTCGGCACAACCATCTGCATGCTGTCGCCGTAGAAGCGGATCAGCTGGCGCAGGAAAGTGGTGGGGAGGAGGTTCTGTCCCGCCTTGTTTTCCTGCTCGAAGATGATCTGCGCGAGCACGGTGCGGGTGATGTCGTCGCCGGTCTTGGCATCGTAGACGAGGAAATCCTCGCCCTCCTTCACCATCGCCGCGAGGTCTTCCAGGGTCACGTAGGTGCTGGTGCCGGTGTTGTAGAGCCGCCGGTTCGCGTATTTTTTGATGGTGGTGGGCTGGTCAGATTTCGCCATAAGGCTCTCACACGTCGCTGTCGATGAACACGGTCGATGAACACAGTCGATGAACACGGTGGTGCGGGATCGAAGCTCCCCCAACTTCGCTTGGGGGCATTGCAATCAACGCAACGCAGCAAAGTAAGCACTTTCAGAACCGCTCGGCTACCGTTTTGTGCAGGACGGTTAATGCGGGAACCCCCAGCCGGGTCTTATAAATTTGGCTGCCGGAGACTTTCGCCGGATCGCCAATTGACACACCTGCGAAGGGTTAACAGGATAGACGTCGAGTGCAGCATGCCCGGCCGGGCAGCCGCGGAATCCCGTCATTTTGGTCGCCGGTTCTCAAGCCGGCCTCCGGAGGCGCAACAGCCTCAAGCCCCAAGGAGATCTCCATGTCCGACGATATCGTTATCGTCAGCGCCGCCCGCACCGCCGTTGGCAGCTTCAACGGTGTATTCGGCAGCCTGCCCGCGCATGAGCTGGGTGCCGTCGCCATCAAGGCCGCACTGCAGCGCGCCGGTGTCGAGCCCGATCGCGTCACCGAAGTCATCATGGGTCAGATCCTCACTGCGGCGCAGGGTCAGAACCCGGCGCGTCAGGCATCGATCGCCGCCGGCATTCCGGCCGCGAGCCCGGCCTGGGGCGTCAACATGCTGTGCGGTTCGGGCCTGCGCTCGGTCGCGCTCGGCTATCAGGCGCTGAAGAACGGCGACGCTGAGATCGTCGTTGCCGGCGGTCAGGAATCGATGAGCATGGCGCCGCACGCGCAGTATCTGCGTGGCGGCGTGAAGATGGGGTCGCTCGATCTCGTCGACACCATGATCAAGGACGGCCTCTGGGACGCCTTCAACGGCTACCACATGGGCAACACCGCCGAGAACGTCGCCAAGCAGTACCAGATCACCCGCGCGCAGCAGGACGAGTTCGCCGTCGGCTCGCAGAACAAGGCCGAGGCGGCGCAGAAGGCGGGCAAGTTAAAGGACGAGATCGTTCCCGTCACCATCAAGTCGCGCAAGGGCGATATCATCGTCGACACCGACGAATATCCGCGCCATGGCGCGAGCGTCGACGCCATGAGCAAACTGAAGGCGGCGTTCGAGAAGGACGGCACCGTCACCGCCGGCAACGCGTCGGGCATCAATGACGGCGCGGCTGCACTCGTGCTGATGACCGCGAAGCAGGCCGCGAAGGAAGGCAAGACGCCGATCGCTCGTATCGTCTCGTGGGGACAGGCGGGCGTCGATCCGTCGATCATGGGCACGGGCCCGATCCCGGCGTCGCGCGCGGCGCTGAAGAAGGCCGGCTGGAAAGCAGACGATCTCGACCTGATCGAAGCCAACGAAGCCTTCGCGGCGCAGGCCTGTGCCGTGAACAAGGACCTCGGCTGGGATACATCGAAGGTCAACGTCAACGGCGGTGCGATCGCCATCGGTCACCCGATCGGTGCATCCGGCGCGCGCGTGCTGGTGACGCTGCTGCATGAAATGCAGAAGCGCGACTCGAAGAAGGGGCTCGCCACGCTCTGCATCGGCGGCGGCATGGGCATCGCTCTCTGCGTCGAGCGCTGATCGAGCACATACAGCGCACTGCACAACGAGACATTGCAATGCCCGGCCTCGTGCCGGGCATTTGTTTTCGTGCCGGGCATTTGTTCTTGCAGTCGGCGCGATTGGCCGGAATACTTCTGCAAACAAGAAACATCAAAGAGTTGCAGAGGGAGAGTTCAGAATGGCACGCGTTGCATTGGTCACTGGAGGTACGCGCGGCATCGGCGCGGCAATCAGCAAGACCCTGAAGGCCGCAGGCTACAAGGTTGCGGCGAGCTACGCCGGCAACGATGACGCCGCGTCGAAGTTCAAGGCGGAAACCGGCATCCCGGTCTACAAGTGGGACGTCGCATCGTTCGATGCGTGCGCGGAGGGCGTGAAGAAGGTCGAGGCCGAGCTCGGCCCGATCGATATCCTCGTCAACAACGCGGGCATCACGAAAGACGGCGCGTTCCACAAGATGACGCTCGAACAGTGGAGCGCGGTGATCAACACCAACCTCGGATCGCTGTTCAATATGACCCGGCAGGTGATCGAGGGCATGCGTGCGCGCAAGTTCGGCCGTGTCATCAACATCTCGTCGATCAACGGCCAGAAGGGACAGTTCGGCCAGGTGAACTACTCGGCGGCGAAGGCCGGCGACATCGGCTTCACCAAGGCGCTGGCGCTCGAGACCGCGCGCGGCGGCATCACCGTCAATGCCATCTGCCCCGGCTATATCAACACCGAGATGGTGCAGGCGGTGCCGAAGGATGTGCTGGAGAAGAACATCCTGCCGCTGATTCCGGCCAATCGCCTCGGCGAGGCGGACGAGATCGCGCGCACGGTGGCATTCCTCGCCTCCGACGATGCCGGCTTCATCACCGGCTCGACGCTGTCGGTGAACGGCGGCCAGTACATGGTGTGAGATGATCGCCTCTCTCCCGTCATTGCGAGCGAAGCGAAGCAATCCATAGTAAGGCAAGAATGGATGGATTGCTTCGTCGGCTACGCCTCCTCGCAATGACAGAGAAGAAATGACCTCCTCCACCGCCACGCTCATCGGGCTCACATCGATTCTGATGTGGTCGCTGCTTGCCGCGTTGACTGTCGCGACGGGAAAGATTCCGCCGTTTCAGCTTGCAGCGATGACGTTTGCGATCGGTGCGATGATCGGACCCGTCGCGTGGCTGTGGCGGCCGGAAGGGTGGGGCGCATGGCGCCAGCCGCTCGCCCGGCAGGAACGACGAGAACAGAACGATCAACAGCGGCCAGAGGTAGTTGAGGAGTCCGGCTTCCGCTGGAGGTGCCAGGCGCAGCGCGATGAAGTACAGCGCGTGGTAGCCGAACAGCCCGCCGATGCCG
>JBEIPX010000398.1:0-3413 GCA_040376815.1 Bradyrhizobiaceae bacterium | reverse complement strand
GCAGCGTGCACCGCGGCATCGCGGCGCCGGGACCGTGCCCACTGCGGTGGTTGTTCCGGCCCCGGATCAGTGGCGCGGCATTTCAGGCCGCGCAGCGTCCGGGGCAAGAATGACGTCAGATCGGATAGTGCTGCGGGCCGGTTTCGATGGTGATCCAGCGCAGCTCGGTGAACTCGGCGATGCCGGCCTTGCCGCCAAAGCGGCCGTAGCCGGATGCCTTGGTGCCGCCGAACGGCATCTGCGCTTCATCGTGCACCGTCGGGCCATTGACGTGGCAGATTCCGGAGTCGATCCGCTTCGCCACATCGAAGGCGCGGGCGATATCGCGGCCGAACACGGCGGCCGACAACCCGTACTCGGTGTCGTTGGCGACGCGCACCGCTTCATCGACGCCGTTGACGCGCACGACGCAGGCCACCGGCCCGAACGATTCCTCGCCGTAAATGCGCATCGACGAATTGACGCGGTCGATCACCGTGGCCGACATCAGCGTGCCTTCATGGCGGCCGCCCGCGACGACCTTCGCGCCCTTGCTCACCGCATCGTTGACCAGCATCTGGATGCGGGTCGCGGCGTCGATGCCGATCAGCGAACCGAGCGGGGTATTGCCCTTGCGCGGATCGCCGGCAACCAGCGACCCGGCCTTGGTGGCGAGTTTGGCGACGAACGCATCCGCGATCTTCTCGTCAACCACGAGCCGCTCGGTCGACATGCAGATCTGGCCCTGGTTCATGAATGCGCCGAACCCCGCGGCGGCGACTGCGGCATCGATATCGGCGTCGTCGAGCACGACCATCGGCGCCTTGCCGCCGAGTTCGAGTAGCGCCGGCTTCAGGTGCTTCGCCGCGACCTGCGCGATGATGCGGCCGACGCGGGTCGAGCCGGTGAAGTTGACACGCCGCACGGCGGGATGCGCGATCAGCGTTTCGATCAGGGCAGGGGCATCTTCCGGCGCGTTGGTGATGACGTTGAGCACGCCGGGCGGCAAGCCGGCGTCGCGCAGACACTCGGCGATCAGCCGGTGCGTGCCCGGACAGATTTCCGACGCCTTCAGCACGACCGTGTTGCCGCAGGCGAGCGGCAGCGCGACCGCGCGCACGCCGAGGATCACCGGCGCGTTCCACGGCGCCATGCTGAGGACGACGCCGGCAGGCTGGCGGATGGCCATCGAAATGCAGCCCGGCTTGTCGGAGGGGATCACCTCGCCGGAAATCTGCGTCGTCATCGCCGCCGCTTCGCGTAGCATGCCGGAAGCGAGATGCACGTTGAACCCAGCCCAGCCGGCGGTCGCGCCGGTTTCCGCGGCCATCAGCTCGACGAACTGCGGCGCCTTCGCTGCGAGAAGATCGGCCGCCTTCAGAAGAATGGCGCGCCGCGCATTGGGACCGGTCTGCGACCAGGCCGGGAAGGCGGCCGCAGCCGCATCCGCCGCACGCTTGGCGTCGGCGACTTGCGCCGCAGCGGCGCGGCTCGCGACGTCGCCGGTGACTGGGTTGAGGCGGTCGAAGGTTGCGCCATTCGACGCGGGGACGTCCTTGCTTTCGAGCAGCAGAGCGATCTCATGCATGACGGGTCCTCCATTGGGTTTCTGATTTTGATTACTGACGGCGGGTGGTCCGCCGCCGAGGTAGGCGCGCAGGATGGCCGGATTGGCTTTCAGGTTGGCGGCGGTGTCGTGCGTGACGATGCAGCCGTTCTCGAGCACGTAGCCGCGATCGGCGATGCGCAAACTCTCCTGCGCGTTCTGTTCGACCAACAGCAGCCCGACGCCGGATTCGCGCACGCGTTTGAGATTCGCAAACAGCTCCAGCACCATCACCGGCGAGAGGCCGAGCGACGGCTCGTCGAGCAGCAGGATATCCGGGTTCGACATCAGCGCGCGGCCGATCGCGAGCATCTGCTGTTCGCCGCCGCTCATGGTGCGGGCGATCTGCGATGCGCGCTCGCGCAGGCGCGGAAACAACGTCAGAACCTTCTCGCGGCGCTCATCTTCGCCGTTGCGGGCGCGCTTCGGATTGGCGCCGAGCAGCAGGTTCTCCTGCACGGTGAGTTCGCCGAAGATGCCGCGGCCTTCCGGCACCAGCGCCAGTCCGCGTTCGACGATTTCATGCGGCGGAAGCTGCGCGAGATCGTGTGTACCGAGCGTCACCTGCTTGCCCGGCAGCGTACGGACGATGCCGGCGACCGCTTTCAGCAGCGACGATTTGCCCGCGCCATTGGCGCCGAGGATGGTGACGATCTCGCCCGGCCCGACATCGAGGGCGATGCCGTCCAGCGCGCGATGCTGGCCATAGACCACGCTGAGGTTTGCGACCTTAAGCATCGGCGACAGCTCCACCGAGATAGGCCTCGACCACGGCCGCGTTGGAGAGAACGTCCGCCGTCGTCCCCTCGGCAATCTTGCGCCCGCTGCTCATGACGACGCAGCGGTCGCACAACGCGCGCACCGCCGTCATCACGTGCTCGACCAGCACGACGGTGATGCCTTCGGTCTTCAGCGAGCGGATCAGTTCGATGCCGATCGTCAGCTCGGAAGGATTGAGCCCTGCCAGCCACTCGTCGAGCAGCAGCAGCGTCGGCTTTGCCGCGAGCGCGCGCGCAAGCTCGAGCCGCTTGCGATCGATATAGGTCAGATCAGCGGCCGGCCGCCGGTCCTGTCCGCCGAGGCCGACGCGGCTGAGCAGCGTCAGAACGCGCGCATGGTTGTCCGCCGGCGGTAGATGCGGCTTGTGGAACGCGAGGCCGGCGAGAATGTTCTCGCGGCAGTCCATGCCATCGAGCACGCGCACGAGCTGGAACGTGCGGGCGAGACCGAGCCGTGCGATCCGGTAGGAGGGAAGGCCGGCGATGTTCTGCCCCTTCAGGCGGATCGCGCCGGAGTCCGGCCGCAGCAGGCCCGATATCAGGTTGAGCGCGGTGGTCTTCCCCGATCCGTTCGGGCCGAGCAGGCCGAAAATTTCGCCTTCGCGGACGCTGAACGTAAGATCGTTGACGGCGACGAGGCCGCCGAAGGCGCGGGTGAGGCCTTCGATCTGCAACACGGGTGCGGTGCGTGCGTCGTTCATGCGGACACCCGTTCGGAGCGTGCGGTGGCCTTTGCGCGCGTGCCTTCGATCAGGCCGGCGACGCCGCGTGGCAGCAGGTAGACGATCACAAGGAAGATGCAGCCGAGAATGATCGTGAACGTGTTGGGGAAGCGCGCGCTCAGCACCTCGAACAGCAGCGTCAATGGTATGGCGCCGAGCACAGGCCCCCAGAGCCGATGCGCGCCGCCAAGGAGCGCCATGATCAGCACCTGGAACGAGATCATCGAATTGAAGGCGATCGCCGGCTCGATGTAGGTCCAGCGCGGCGCCATGATGGCGCCGACGATCGCCATCACGGTCGCGCTGATGGTGAACAGCATCACTTTG
>JBEIPX010000316.1:0-4241 GCA_040376815.1 Bradyrhizobiaceae bacterium | reverse complement strand
CGCTTCACGCCGTTCAACGCCGTCTCGCTGGCGTTCGGTTTCGCGTTCCTCTACCTGCCGATTGTGATCCTCGTGATCTATTCGTTCAACGCCTCGCGGCTGGTGAACGTGTGGGGCGGGTGGTCGACGCGCTGGTACGCCGAACTGATGAACGATCAGGCGATGATCGCGGCTGCGTGGATGAGCCTGCGCCTCGCGGCCGTCTCGGCGACCGCCGCGACGATCCTCGGCACGCTGGCGGCGATCGCCTTGTCGCGCGGCGAACGCTTCAAGGGGCGGACGTTGTTTTCCGGCATGCTCTATGCGCCGCTGGTGATGCCCGAGGTGATCACCGGACTTTCACTGCTCCTGCTGTTCGTCGCACTCGGAAGCGAGCGCGGCTTCTGGACGGTGACGATCGCGCACACGACGCTGACCATGTGCTTCGTTGCGGTCGTGGTGCAGTCGCGGCTCGGCGCCGTCGATCGCAGTCTGGAGGAGGCGGCGATGGATCTCGGCTGCCCGCCGGCGAAGGCGTTTTTCTACGTGACCCTGCCGATCATCCTGCCGGCGGTGATCGCGGGCTGGCTGCTCGCCTTCACGCTGTCGCTCGACGATCTCGTGATCGCGAGCTTCACCACTGGGCCGGGCTCGGCGACCCTGCCGATCCGCATCTATTCGGAGGTGAGGTTAGGGGTGAAGCCGCAGATCAATGCCATCTGCACGCTGATCCTCGCGGCGATCGCGATCGTGATCGTCACGGCGTCGCTGGCGGCGAAGCTGTCGAGCGTGAAGGCCGAGAATGCCGCGCCGTTGTGACGATAGGTTCCCGTCATTGCGAGCGAAGCGAAGCAATCCAGTCACAACCTCCGGCTGGATTGCTTCGTCGCGCATACGCGCTCCTCGCAATGACGATGGCGGCTAGTTCTTCACTTCGGCGGGAGGTGATGCCGGCGCAGGCGCTCCAGCAGCCGGTACGCCTTTCTGTCCGCCGGTCAGCCGCTCGATGGCCGAGCGCACGGCGTCGCGTGCTTTCCGCGAATCGAGCAGCGGCGCCGTCGCCGGCGAGCGGCGCAGCAGGCTTTCCGTATCCGGGAAGATCAGCGGATCGTCCCACGGGCCCTGGATCACGAACGGAAGTTCGAAGCCGGCCGGCGCGTTGGCCGCGGTGACGAGGCCCGCCGAGCCCTTCAGATCGTATTCGCGCGCGGGGAGCGAGCTGGTTCCCGACAGCGTCAGCCGCGTCGTCGGCCCATCCATGCGAATGGTCTCGGCGGTGGCGACGCCGTCGTTGATGCGCAACGTCGCGTTGAGCTCGGTGAAGGGCGTGCGGCCGGTGCGGAAGTCGCCGGAGCCGGAAAGTGGCCGCCGTTCGAGCCGGCGGAGCAACTGCTCGACATTGAAGCCTTGCAGCGCGCCGTTCTGCGCCGCCAGCGTGACAGTGCCGTCGAGCGTCTGGGCGAGGCCGAACGGACTCGAGCCGGTGGCTTCCAGAGACACGTTGACGTTGCCGCGGCCGGACAGGCGGCGGACGCCGAACAGTTCGTGGCCGCCGGCTTCGAGATCGATGTCGATGAACTGAAACTCGGCCTTCACGTCCGCCACCGAATCCGATTTGGCGATGCCGAGCGATCCGCGCACGGTGCCGTTGAAAGCCTGGGCCTCGCCGAGGCTGAGCGCGAGCTTGCCGCTCTTCAGGCTGGCGCCGAGCGCGGTGCGGCCGAATTTCGAGCCGCCGATCATGACCTTTGCGGCGGAGAGGCGCATGTCGATGTCGCGAGTCGTCAGCGTGTCGAGGTCGAACAGCTGCCGGTTCCAGTCGCGCGCGCCGCTCGCAAGCAGGCGTATGGTCGAGATGTAAGGCGTCAGGTCGAGGCTGTCGGTCGCAAGCGTCGCATGCACCACGGGCCGTTCGCCGAAGCCGAGTGCCATGACGCCTTCGCCGGTATTGCCATCGAGCTCGATGTTGACGTTGCCGAGCGCGACGTTCGGTCCGATCATGGTGGCGCGCGCTTTCAGCGCGAAGCGGCCGAAGCCGCTGTTGCCCGGCGGCGTCTGGCCGGCGAGCCGCATCACGTTGCGCAGAGACGGAGAGTCGGCGGTGAGCGTGCCCTCGGTGGTGCCGGTTTTCGGGGTGGTCGCGCCATCGAAGGCGAATTTGAGGGCCGGGCTCGAAATGCGAGTCTTCAGGCCGGAGCGTTCGCCGGCGAGCGCCGCGCCGAAATCGGCGATGCTGAGGCTGCCGTCGACCCGCTCGCCGCGCCAGCTGAATTGGCCCGTGGCGGCGAAGGAGCGGGAAATGGAGGGCCAGGCGAGCGAGAGCGCGATGTCGTCGACGGTTTCGACGGTTCGCCGCGTGTCGTCGCGATAGATCAGTTCGCCGTCGGTGATGCGGATCTCGGAGAACTGCACCGGGCTCTCCGCGCCGGGCTTCATGGTTTTCGCCAGCGTCTCGGCGATCGGGCTCCAGTTGGTGCGGCCCTGGGCATCGCGAACCACACTCACCCGCGGCTTCACCAACACCACGTCGGCGATCTCGAACTGCTGCATCAGGAGCGGCAGCAGCCGCAGGTTGGCGACGAGTTTCTCCACGCGCAGCGGATCGTCGGCGGTGACGCCGCGAAGACCGACATTGTGGAGGGTGACGTGACTGGTCGGGAAAATCGAGATGTCGGCATTGCCGCCGACCATCAGGTCGAGGCCGGTCGCGGTGCGCACCTGGGTCTCGATCGAAGCCCGTAATGCCTCGCGATCGACCAGCCAGGACGTCACCGCCAGCCAGCCGGCCGCGAGCGCCAGCACAGCGGCGATCGACAGCGACAGGCGTTTGAGTGCGACGGTCATCGTGAAGGGTTTCTGGGCCGGTTGCGGTGGTGAAAAGCGCCGTCTGGCGGAGAACCGCCGCGTTCCGTGACGGGTCGCAACTTGCTGGCTTTTCTTGACCCTTTCAAGGCCATAGCCGGGGTTTTGGGATGTGGTGGAGCGCTGATCACGCGGGTTTTCGGCCTGCGACTGAGGGGATGCGCGCCGATTGACGGCTGTTGCGGATTTTGCCTAATACCGCGGTGCGGCCGCCCTTCCGGCGGTTTTCTTCCCGATAGGCTGGACAGCAATGAACAAGGTTTATCCCGACGCGAAATCGGCGCTCGACGGCGTCCTTAAGGACGGCATGATGATCATGTCGGGCGGCTTCGGCCTGTGTGGCATCGCCGAGACGCTCTCGGACGCGATCCGCGAGTCGGGCGTGAAGAACCTGACGGTGATCTCGAACAACGCCGGCGTCGATGGCATCGGCCTCAGCCGCCTTTTAGAGACGCGCCAGATCAAGAAGATGATTTCGTCCTACGTCGGCGAGAACAAGCTGTTCGCCCAGCAATACCTCGCTGGCGAGTTGGAACTCGAGTTCAATCCTCAAGGAACGCTCGCCGAGCGCATTCGTGCGGGCGGCGCGGGCATTCCGGCCTTCTACACCAAGACCGGCGTCGGCACGCTGATCGCCGAAGGCAAGGAGGTGAAGGAGTTCGACGGCCAGAAGTACATCATGGAGCGCGGCCTGTTCGCCGACCTCGCGATCGTCCACGCCTGGAAGGGCGACACCGCCGGCAACCTCGTCTACCGCAAGACCGCGCGCAACTTTAACCCGATGATGGCGACGGCCGCCAAGGTCACCGTCGCCGAGGTCGAGCACCTCGTGCCGGCCGGCGAGATCGATCCGGATCACATCCACACGCCGGGCATCTTCGTGAAGCGCATGATCAAGGTCGGCACCGAGAAGAAGCGCATCGAATTCCGCAACACCCGTCCGCGTCCGGCTGCGTAGTTCACGAACCTGATCAGGCCGTCATTGCGAGCGTAGCGAAGCAATCCACGGCTCAGAAGATAAAACTGGATTGCTTCGTCGCTTTGCTCCTCGCAATGACGAAACAGAAAACAGGAGATACCGATGGCCTGGACCCGCGAACAGATGGCCGCCCGCGCCGCCAAGGAGCTGCGCGACGGCTACTACGTCAATCTCGGCATAGGCATTCCGACGCTGGTGTCGAACTTCATTCCGGAAGGCATCGACGTCAGCCTTCAGAGCGAGAACGGCATGCTCGGCATGGGCCCGTTCCCGTATGAGGGCGAGGAAGACCCGGACCTGATCAACGCGGGCAAGCAGACGGTCAGCGAACTGCCGGACACGAGCTACTTCTCCAGCGCTGACTCATTCGGAATGGTCCGCGGCGGCCACATCGACCTGTCGATCCTCGGCGCCATGCAGG
>JBEIPX010000047.1:0-11226 GCA_040376815.1 Bradyrhizobiaceae bacterium | reverse complement strand
GCTCGTTCCGCCGCAGGTACACCATGAGGCGGTCCGGCATCTCCGCTTGCGATGTATCGCCGAGCATTCCCGGCGCTTGCACGAACGAATTGCCGAACCACAGCCATGCCGGACGCGGCGAGCGAAAAGCGTCGAGTTCCTCGAGGCGCGGCTTGTAGTCGGCGCGCAATGTTTCGAACGATTGGTAATCGGCTCCGAGCGCCGGATCCGGCTTGAACGGGCCGTGCAGCGGTGAAAGATCACCGAGATAGAGGTTAATGTCAGAGGGGGAGCGGTAACGGGCGTAAATCTCGCCCGCGGCCAGCGGGCCGAGCAGCCCCAAAATCAGGCCCATCGCAAAGCGTACCGGCTTCACAGGCTATCCCCGCGGCACCGTATTGGCGTGTCATGCTATTTTGGCATTCGCGGGGGACCTCGTCATCCCGCTATGGAGGGAAAACAGTCTCCCAGTCGTGAAGCGTGTCGCCTTGACCTTTGGGCCGGTCCGAAGTACCAAGCGGCCACCCGTGCCCGGCCCGTATTGACGGATTTCCGGCGCGGCTTTGATTTTCCCGAAAAAAAGGGCCTGTGCGGCGGCTCATCCTTGAAAGTTAGGGATGGGCGCAACAGGTCTGTCTGGATTCTGGGTCCGGGATCGGCAAGCGAAAGACGGACGACAAGCGATGGCGTTCACCCCATTCAAGTTTCTACAGGAAGTGCGCGACGAGACCAACAAGGTCACGTGGCCGACGCGCCGCGAGACGCTGATCACCACGGTGATGGTGTTCATCATGGTCGCCGTATCGTCGGTGTTCTTCTTCGTCGCCGACCAGATCATTCGCGTCCTGGTTACGTTCATTCTTGGCATCAAGACCTGAGCGCACGGAACACACATATGGATATGCGCTGGTACATCGTTCACGCCTACTCGAACTTCGAGAAAAAAGTTTCGGAGTCGATCCGCGAGCAGGCCAAGCAACGCGGGCTCGAGGACCTGTTCGAGCAGGTTCTGGTGCCGACCGAGAAGGTCACGGAAGTGCGTCGCGGCCGGAAGGTCGACGCCGAGCGCAAGTTCTTTCCCGGCTACGTGCTGGTGAAGATGAAACTGACCGACGAGGCGTTTCATCTGATCAAAAACACGCCGAAGGTCACGGGCTTCCTTGGCGCCGGCGACAAGCCGATGCCGATTTCGGAAGCGGAAGCGATGCGAATCCTGCACCAGGTGCAGGAAGGCGTGGAGCGGCCGAAGCCGTCGGTGTCGTTCGAGATCGGCGAGAACGTGCGCGTGGCCGACGGTCCGTTCGCGTCGTTCTCGGGTGTCGTCGAGGAAATCGACGAGGGCCGTTCGCGTGTGAAGGTTGCTGTGTCGATCTTCGGCCGTGCAACGCCGGTCGAACTCGAGTTCGCACAGGTCGAGAAGGTTTGAGTTTATCGCCGCCGGATTTCCGGCGGTGATGAGGGAAGCAGCAATGCTTCCGGAATGCCGTGGAAGGGGACGAGCGGGCGCCACCCGTTCTTTCAACCGGACCACGGTCCTTAGAAAGGTCCGCAATCGTGCGGGCCGGAAAGAGGAGTGAAGAATGGCAAAGAAGATTACCGGATACCTGAAGCTTCAGGTGCCGGCCGGAGCGGCGAACCCGTCGCCTCCGATCGGCCCCGCGCTCGGTCAGCGCGGTCTCAACATCATGGAATTCTGCAAGGCGTTCAACGCCCAGACGCAGAAGGAAGAAAAGAACACCCCGATCCCGGTCGTGATTACGATCTACGCGGATCGTTCCTTCACCTTCGAAATGCGCACTCCGCCGATGTCGTTCTTCATCAAGAAGGCGGCAAAGATCGAGTCCGGCTCCAAGGCTCCGGGCCGCGACAAGGCCGGCAAGGTGACCTCGGCGCAGGTTCGCGAGATCGCAGAGAAGAAGATGAAAGATCTGAACTGCGACACCATTGAGTCGGCCATGCGCATGGTCGAGGGCTCCGCCCGTTCGATGGGCATCGAGGTTGTGGGGTAACGATCATGGCTGCAGGAAAGAAGATCACGAAAGCTCGTGAAGGTATCGATCGCGAGAAGCTCTATCCGCTCGCCGACGCCGTGAAGCTGGTCAAGGACCGCGCCAAGGCGAAGTTCGACGAGACCATCGAAGTCGCCATGAACCTCGGCGTCGATCCGCGTCATGCGGACCAAATGGTGCGTGGCGTCGTCACGCTGCCGAACGGCACCGGCCGCACGCTGCGCGTCGGCGTGTTCGCGCGCGGTGCGAAGGCGGAAGAAGCGAAGGCCGCCGGTGCCGACGTCGTCGGCGCGGAAGACCTCGTCGAGAAGGTGCAGGGCGGCTCGATCGATTTTGATCGCTGTATCGCCACGCCCGACATGATGCCGCTGGTCGGCCGTCTCGGTAAGGTGCTCGGCCCGCGCGGCATGATGCCGAACCCGAAGATCGGCACGGTGACCATGGACATCGCCGGCGCCGTGAAGGGCGCCAAGGGCGGTTCGGTAGAATTCCGCGTCGAGAAGGCCGGCATCGTGCAGGCCGGTATCGGCAAGGCGTCGTTCACCGAAGAGAAGCTCGTCGAGAACATCAAGGCTCTGGCCGATGCGGTTGCAAAGGCGAAGCCGGCCGGTTCGAAGGGCACCTACATCCAGCGCGTCGCGGTTTCCTCGACCATGGGTCCGGGCGTGAAGGTCGACACTGGCACGCTCAGCTAAGCCGATCGGCCCAACAAGCATTGCAAAGGCGGAACCGGGCCATGTCCAGTTCCGCCTTTTGTTTTTGAGTTTGATTTCTGAAGATGGCGCTCCCGCGATTGCAGCCGTCCTTTCGCCCAGCACAGGTTTTCCATGCCCGGTCCCGTCCTGATCTATTCGCGTTTTCCGAAAAGCCTGATGGTGCGCATTGGCGAGACGTTCGAGTTGATCGATGCTGCCGGAAAATCGCCGGACACGGTGTTCCCCAAAGAACAGCTCGCCGGCGTGCGCGCCCTGATTACCGCGGGCGGCACGACGCTCGGCGCAAACGTCATGGACATGATGCCGAACCTCGGCGCGATCGTCTGTTACGGCACCGGCTATGACGGCATCGACCTCGCAGCGGCAAAGTCGCGGCGCATTCTCGTCGGCAACAGCCCGGCGGCGAACGCATCTTCCGTCGCCGATCTGGCGATGACATTGATGCTGACGGCAACGCGCAAGATTTTGCCGGCGGATCAGTACGTGCGTTCCGGCGGCTGGGCGTCGGCAACGCCGTCACCGCAGATGACGGCGCCGGCGGGGTTGCCGGGCGCGAAGATTGGCGTCTACGGCATGGGCGCGATCGGCCGCAAGATTGCTGCGCGCGCGGCGGCGTTCGAGATGGACGTCGGTTACTTCAACCGCACGAACTACGCCGATCTGCCTTACACATACTATCCGACGCTCGATGCGCTCGTGGAGTGGTGCGACATCCTGATGGTCGCGGTGCGCGCCGGTGCGGACACCCAGCACATCATCAACGCCGGCATGCTGAAGAAGCTCGGCCCGAACGGCACGATCGTCAACATCTCGCGCGGGTCGACCATCGATCAGGCGGCGCTGGTTGCAGCGCTGCGTGACAGTACCATCGCGGCCGCCGGTCTCGACGTCTACGAAGTCGAACCACACAAGCCAGACGCACTGACCGAGCTTCCGAACGTCGTGGTGACGCCGCACATCGGCGGCCACACGCTTCAGGCTCACGCTGGAATGCAAGGCTGCGTGATCGCAAACCTCACCGCATTCTATGCCGGGAAGGGACTGGCGCATCCGGTGACTTAGCGCCGAGCGCCGCGATGGCCTCGTAGCACCGCGATGGCTTCGCAACTCGGCGATGCGTGCGATCATGCTTTCTCAGGCGTGATGTACGACTGATAGCCCAAGCGGCGGGCTAGAGCCGAAAGGCTGCTGGTCGACCGGAACCCGCCTCGCTATGCAAAATTTGGGCAAGAAGGCCCTTGGCAAGCCCGAACTGACCCGTTAAAGAACCCTTTCCGGGCGTGCTGGCTCCTGCTGGCGCGTCCTTGCACGTTTTCCAAAATTCAGACCGTTAGGAGAGCTTTCCTCTTTGGACATCCGCTTGGATCGAAAAACGAGGAAGGAAGCCCTGTAACTGTCTGAATTTGATGGATTTCGTGCAGCGGTCATCTTCGGATGGCCGGGTCCTGTCCAAGACTGCGGGTGCGGCTGAGGGCTCAGGCCTGATGCGCTTAATCTCCCGCATAGACGGGTGAAGACCAGATTGTTGTCTGTGACCACTTCGCGTGGCTCGCAGCGTATCGGGTTCGAACCTCGACACCCCGCGGCCGTCAGGCTTCGGGAGGGCAGGCTAACTGAGATGTCGTCCTGCCCGACGAAGAAGACCGGCTTTGCCGGACTTTGAGAGAGGCCGGACGGCGGGTGTAACCCGGCGGTCCAGCTTCGTGCGACGACCGCCAACCGGAGAGAGCTTGCTGTGGAACGAGCGGCAAAAAAAGAGGCGGTAGAGGCGCTGAACACGGTCTTCAAGACCACCAGCGTCGCGATCGTTGCTCAATATTCCGGCCTGACCGTTGCCCAGATGCAGAAGCTGCGGACGCAGATGAAGCAGGCTGGCGCCTCGGTGAAGGTCTCGAAGAACCGGCTCGCCAAAATTGCTCTTGAAGGCACCGACGTCGTTGCCATCGGCCCCATGCTGAAGGGGCCGACCGTGATCGCGACTTCCGACGATCCCGTGGCTGCGCCGAAGGTTGCCGTCGAATTCGCCAAGACGAACGAACAGTTCGTCATTATCGGCGGTTCGATGGGCAAAACTGTCCTGAACGTCGACGGTGTGAAGGCGCTTGCCTCGCTGCCGTCGCTCGACGAACTGCGCGCCAAGCTTGTGGGCCTCCTCGTGGCGCCCGCGACCAAGATCGCACAGCTCTCCACCGCGCCGGCTGCGAAGCTCGCCCGTGTGGTTCAGGCCTATGCCTCAAAGAGCGAAGCGGCGTGACGCCCTTCGCATCATCTAACTGGTTCGAACCCAATACGCTTAAGGAACTGATCAATGGCTGATTTGCAGAAGATTGTAGACGACCTCTCGAGCCTCACCGTGCTCGAAGCTGCCGAACTCGCGAAGCTTCTCGAAGAGAAGTGGGGCGTGTCGGCTGCTGCGGCAGTGGCTGTCGCCGCTGCTCCGGGTGCTGGCGGCGGCGCCGCTCCGGCGGAAGAGAAGACCGAGTTCACTGTCGTGCTGGCTGCTGCCGGCGACAAGAAGATCGAGGTCATCAAGGAAGTGCGTGCGATCACCGGTCTTGGCCTCAAGGAAGCCAAGGACCTGGTCGAAGGCGCTCCGAAGCCGGTCAAGGAAGGCGTCAACAAGGAAGAGGGCGACAAGATCAAGGCTCAGCTCGAGAAGGCTGGCGCCAAGGTCGAGCTCAAGTAAGAGCTGGCACTTCTATCTGTTCCGGTGGCCGGGCGTCAGTCCGGCCACCGCCAGACACAAGAACGTGTGACGATTTTAGGTAAGCAGGACCTCGAATCGTCGCAAATCCCGCCTATATCGGGCGGGAGGCACGAAATCGCGGGCCGGGGGAATCAGATAGATTTCCAGCGGGCCGTCAGGAGAGCGGCAATTTCGGGCTTTAACAGGCTGTAAAACGAGTTTCGACGGGCAGGGCGCCAGTAGCGTCCCGCGCGTCATTTTGCGTTGTGGGCTTTGATTGAGGCTTCGGTCTCGCGCACACAGCGTTCCGATTTCACCCGGGTGCGATGGGCGTCGCATTCCGGAAGGTCCACCCTCTCGGGCGGCACAAATGAGAGGCCAAGATGGCGCAGCAGACGTTCACCGGTCGCAAACGTGTTCGCAAGTTCTTCGGGCACATCAAGGAAGTCGCGGAGATGCCGAACCTCATCGAGGTTCAGAAGGCATCCTACGATCAGTTCCTGATGGTCGACGAGCCGGCCGGGGGCCGTCTCGACGAAGGCCTGCAGGCGGTTTTCCGTTCGGTGTTCCCGATCTCGGATTTTTCCAACACCTCGATGCTCGAATTCGTCCGCTACGAGTTCGAACCGCCGAAGTATGACGTCGACGAGTGCCGCCAGCGCGGCATGACGTTCGCGGCTCCGCTCAAGGTGACGCTGCGCCTGATCGTGTTCGATATCGACGAGGAAACCGGCGCGCGCTCCGTCAAGGACATCAAGGAGCAGGACGTCTACATGGGCGACATCCCGCTCATGACCATGAACGGCACCTTCATCGTCAACGGCACCGAGCGCGTCATCGTCTCGCAGATGCACCGTTCGCCGGGCGTGTTCTTCGATCACGACAAGGGCAAGACCCATTCGTCGGGCAAGCTGCTCTTCGCGGCGCGCGTCATTCCGTATCGCGGCTCCTGGCTCGACATCGAATTCGACGCCAAGGACATCGTGTTCGCCCGTATCGACCGCCGCCGGAAGATTCCGGTGACGTCGCTGATGTTCGCCCTCGGTCTCGACGGCGAAGAGATTCTGTCGACCTTCTACAAGAAGATCGCCTACAAGCGCGCCAAGGAAGGCTGGCGCGTGCCGTTCGACGCCAATCGTTTCCGTGGCTACTCGACGATCAACGACCTGATCGATGCCGACACCGGCAAGGTCGTGCTCGAGGCTGGCAAGAAACTGACCGTTCGCTCCGCCCGCATGTTGCAGGAGAAGGGCCTCAAGGCGCTGCGCCTGTCCGACGAGGAACTCGTCGGCAACTATCTCGCGGAAGACCTCGTCAACCCGAAGACCGGCGAAATCCACGCCGAGGCGGGCGACGAGATCACCGAGAAGTCGCTGAAGGCGCTGATCGAGCACGGCTACAAGGAACTGCCGATCCTCGACATCGACCATGTCAACGTCGGCCCCTACATCCGCAACACGCTGAACGCCGACAAGAACATGACGCGTGAAGACGCGCTGTTCGACATCTATCGCGTGATGCGTCCGGGCGAGCCGCCGACGATCGACTCGGCGCAGAACATGTTCCAGTCGCTGTTCTTCGACAGCGAACGCTACGACCTCTCGGCCGTCGGCCGTGTCAAGATGAACATGCGCCTCGATCTCGATGCGCCGGACACCCACCGCACGCTGCGCAAAGAAGACATCCTCTCCGTCATCAAGACGCTCGTGGATTTGCGCGACGGCAAGGGCGAGATCGACGATATCGACCACCTCGGCAACCGCCGTGTGCGTTCGGTCGGCGAGCTCATGGAGAACCAGTACCGCATCGGTCTGCTCCGCATGGAGCGCGCGATCAAGGAGCGCATGTCGAGCGTCGATATCGACACCGTCATGCCGCAGGACCTGATCAACGCGAAGCCGGCGGCTGCCGCCGTGCGCGAGTTCTTCGGTTCGTCGCAGCTCTCGCAGTTCATGGACCAGACCAACCCGCTGTCGGAGATCACCCACAAGCGCCGTCTCTCGGCGCTTGGCCCGGGCGGTCTGACCCGCGAGCGCGCCGGCTTCGAGGTGCGCGACGTGCATCCGACGCACTACGGCCGCATCTGCCCGATCGAAACGCCGGAAGGTCCGAACATCGGTCTGATCAACTCGCTCGCCACATTCGCGCGCGTGAACAAGTACGGCTTCGTCGAGACGCCGTATCGCAAGGTCAAGGACGGCCGCGTCACTGACGAGGTGATCTATCTTTCGGCCATGGAAGAGGGCCGTTACCACGTCGCGCAGGCGAACGTGCCGCTCGACAACCGCGGCCGCTTCACTGACGACCTCGTTGTCTGCCGCCATGCCGGCGAAGTGATGCAGATCACGCCGGACAAGGTCGACTACATGGACGTGTCGCCGAAGCAGCTCGTGTCGGTCGCCGCGGCCCTGATCCCGTTCCTCGAGAACGACGACGCCAACCGCGCGCTGATGGGCTCGAACATGCAGCGCCAGGCCGTGCCGCTCGTGCGTGCCGAGGCGCCGTTCGTCGGCACCGGCATGGAAGGCGTCGTGGCGCGGGACTCGGGCGCCGCGATCGCGGCTCGCCGCACCGGCGTGGTCGACCAGATCGACGCGACCCGCGTCGTTATCCGCGCGACCGAAGATCTCGATCCGACCAAGTCGGGCGTCGATATCTACCGCCTGATGAAGTACCAGCGCTCGAACCAGTCGACCTGCATCAACCAGCGTCCGCTGGTGAAGGTCGGCGACAACGTGCGCCGTGGCGACATCATTGCCGATGGTCCCTCGACCGATCTCGGCGAGCTCGCGCTCGGCCGCAACGTGCTCGTCGCGTTCATGCCGTGGAACGGCTACAACTTCGAAGACTCGATCCTGCTCTCGGAGCGGATCGTGAAGGACGACGTCTTCACCTCGATCCACATCGAGGAGTTCGAAGTGATGGCGCGCGACACCAAGCTCGGCCCCGAGGAAATCACGCGCGACATTCCGAACGTGTCGGAAGAAGCGCTGAAGAACCTCGACGAGGCCGGTATCGTCTACATCGGCGCGGAAGTCCGCGCCGGCGACATCCTCGTGGGCAAGATCACGCCGAAGGGCGAAAGCCCGATGACGCCGGAAGAAAAGCTTCTGCGCGCCATCTTCGGTGAAAAGGCGTCGGACGTTCGCGACACCTCGCTCCGCGTGCCGCCGGGCGTGCAGGGCACGATCGTCGAAGTGCGCGTGTTCAACCGCCACGGTGTCGACAAGGACGAGCGTGCGCTGGCGATCGAGCGGGAAGAGATCGAGCGTCTCGCCAAGGACCGCGACGACGAACAGGCGATCCTCGACCGTAACGTCTACAGCCGTCTCGGCGATCTGCTCGACGGTCGTCAGGGCATTGCCGGTCCGAAGGGCTTCAAGAAGGACTCCAAGATCACCCGCGTGGTGCTCGAAGAGTATCCGAAGTCGCAGTGGTGGCTGTTTGCCTCGCCGAACGACAAGCTCATGGCCGAGATCGAAGCCATGCGGAAGCAGTACGACGAATCGAAGAAGGGCCTCGAACAGCGCTTCCTCGACAAGGTCGAGAAGCTTCAGCGCGGTGACGAACTTCCGCCCGGCGTGATGAAGATGGTCAAGGTCTTCGTCGCGGTGAAGCGCAAGATCCAGCCGGGCGACAAGATGGCCGGCCGTCACGGCAACAAGGGCGTGGTGTCGAAGATCGTTCCGATCGAGGACATGCCGTTCCTGGAAGACGGTACGCATGCGGACATCGTGCTCAATCCGCTCGGTGTGCCGTCGCGTATGAACGTCGGCCAGATTCTCGAAACGCACCTTGGCTGGGCTTGCGCCGGTCTCGGCAAGCGGATCGGGCAGGCGGTCGACGCTTATCTGTCGAAGAGCGATACCAAACAGCTCAAGAATACGTTGAAGGAAGTCTACGGCGACGACGAGACCATCAAGTCGCTGAACGAAAGCGAACTGGTCGAACTCGGGCGCAACCTCAGCCACGGCGTGCCGATCGCGACGCCGGTGTTCGACGGCGCCAAGGAAGCCGACATCGAGGTGATGCTCGAGATGGCGGGCATGGACAAGTCGGGTCAGTCGACGGTGTACGACGGCCGCACCGGCGATCCGTTCGATCGCAAGGTGACGGTGGGCTACATCTACATGCTCAAGCTGCACCATCTCGTCGACGACAAGATCCATGCGCGTTCGATCGGTCCGTACTCGCTCGTCACCCAGCAGCCGCTGGGCGGCAAGGCGCAGTTCGGCGGCCAGCGTTTCGGCGAAATGGAGGTCTGGGCGCTCGAAGCGTATGGCGCCGCCTACACGTTGCAGGAAATGCTGACCGTGAAGTCGGACGACGTCGCAGGCCGTACCAAGGTCTACGAGGCGATCGTGCGCGGCGACGACACGTTCGAGGCCGGTATTCCGGAATCGTTCAACGTGTTGGTCAAGGAAATGCGTTCGCTCGGTCTCAACGTCGATCTCCACAACTCGAAGGTGGGTTCGACGCCTGCAGAGGCTGCTGAGTAATACGACACGGCCGGGACGCTCGCGCGAGGACACGCCTCGCGCCTTTGCCCCGGCCACTCGCGCTCTCGCCGGATCGGCTTGAGAGCGTGAACTTACAGAATTCTTGAGCCGGTGCGAGCCGGCAGACGGAGAAGAAGATGAATCAAGAGATTATGAATCTTTTCAATCCGACGACGCCCGCCCAGGTGTTCGATCAGATCCGGATTTCGATCGCATCGCCGGAAAAGATTCTCTCGTGGTCCTACGGCGAGATCAAAAAGCCGGAAACCATCAACTACCGCACCTTCAAGCCGGAGCGGGATGGCCTGTTCTGCGCCCGCATCTTCGGGCCGATCAAGGACTACGAGTGCCTGTGCGGCAAGTACAAGCGGATGAAGTACAAGGGCATCATCTGTGAAAAGTGCTCGGTCGAAGTGACGCTGTCGCGCGTCCGTCGCGAGCGCATGGGTCACATCGAGCTCGCCGCTCCCGTCGCGCACATCTGGTTCCTGAAGTCGCTGCCGTCGCGCATCGGCCTTCTGCTCGACATGACGCTGAAGGATCTCGAGCGCATCCTCTACTTCGAATATTACGTCGTGCTTGAGCCGGGTCTGACCGCGCTCAAGGACCGCCAGCTGCTGTCCGAAGAAGAGTATCTGCGCGCGCAGGACGAGTACGGCCAGGACTCGTTCACGGCGATGATCGGCGCGGAAGCGATCCGCGAACTGCTCAAGGGTCTCGAACTCGAGAAGCTCGAAGGTCACCTGCGTGCCGAGATGGCGGAGACCGACTCCGACATCAAGCACAAGAAGCTCGCCAAGCGCCTGAAGATCGTCGAGGCCTTCCGCCATTCCGGAAACAAGCCGGAGTGGATGATCCTCACGGTCGTGCCGGTGATCCCGCCGGATCTGCGTCCGCTGGTGCCGCTCGATGGCGGCCGCTTCGCGACGTCGGACCTCAACGATCTCTACCGCCGCGTCATCAACCGCAACAATCGTTTGAAGCGGCTGATGGAACTGCGTGCGCCGGACATCATCATCCGCAACGAGAAGCGTATGCTTCAGGAAGCGGTCGATGCGCTGTTCGACAACGGCCGCCGCGGCCGCGTCATCACCGGCGCCAACAAGCGTCCGCTGAAGTCGCTCGCCGACATGCTGAAGGGCAAACAGGGCCGTTTCCGTCAGAACCTGCTCGGCAAGCGCGTCGACTATTCGGGCCGCTCGGTGATCGTCGTCGGTCCCGAATTGCGCCTGCATCAGTGCGGCCTGCCGAAGAAGATGGCGCTCGAACTGTTCAAGCCGTTCATCTACTCGCGTCTCGACGCCAAGGGTCTGTCGACCACGGTCAAGCAGGCGAAG
>JBEIPX010000194.1:0-6176 GCA_040376815.1 Bradyrhizobiaceae bacterium | reverse complement strand
TTTTCGGCCTCTTTCAGGGCAATTTCCATGAAAGACGGGCGTGTCATGCGTGGTTTCTCCCACCGATCTCTGTTATCAGGCCCGCAACCCCAGCATGCTCCGGAAATGTCGAGACCGGCTTTCCAATGACGTCATGCTCAAAAATCCAGATTGAGACCTTTCATGCCCCGCGACAATGACAAAGACAACCGCTCTTCGCGCGGCCCGCGCAGCGGTCCGCCGCGCGGCAAGGGTGGCTTCGGCGGAGGCGGCAAGGGCCGCTCAGGCGGCGCGCGCTCGCGCGACGATCGTCCGGCACGTTCGTCGGCACCAAGATCTGCTGGAAAATTTGGCGGCGAGCGCAAGTTTGGCGACAAGAAGTTCGGCGACAAGACATCTGGCGATAAGCGCCCGTACAAGCCGCGTGAAGATCGTGGCGACCGTTCGTTCAAACCGCGGGAAGATCGCGGCGAGCGATCCTTCAAGCCACGCGAGGACCGCGGTGATCGTCCGTTCAAGCCCCGTGAAGACCGCGGTGATCGTGCGCCGCGTGCGGCCGGCCGATTCGACGACAAGAAGTTCGGTGAGAAGCGTCCTTACAAGCCGCGCGAAGATCGCGGCGATCGCCCGTTCAAGCCGCGTGAGGATCGTGGCGATCGTCCGTTCAAGCCACGTGAGGACCGGGGAGATCGCGCTCCGCGCCGCGAGTATGGCGATCGCCCGGCGCGTTCGTCGGCACCGCGGGGTGACCGCAAATTCGGCGACAAGCCGTTCGGCGAGAAGCGCCCCTACAAGCCACGCGAGGATCGTGGCGATCGTCCGCCGCGCCGAGACTACGCTGATCGCCCGGCGCGTTCGTCGGCACCACGCGGTGACCGCAAATTTGGTGACAAGCCGTTCGGCGAGAAGCGGCCCTACACGCCGCGTGAAGATCGTGGTGATCGTCCGTTCAAGCCACGTGAAGATCGTGGTGATCGCCCGTTCAAGCCACGCGAGGATCGCGGAGATCGGCCCTTTACACCTCGCGATCGTGACGATCGCGCTTCGTCTCGCGCGTATGGTGATCGCCCGGCGCGCAGCCGCGACGATCGTCCGGATCGCAGCTCCGACAAACCGTGGGAGAAGCGCGCCCCGTCGCGTGACGACCGCCCGCAAGGCGATCGCCCGCGCTTCAGCCGCCCGCGCGAGGATCGCGCGCCCCGTGCGCGCTCCGACTGGCAGGAGCATCCCCGCAGCGAAGGCGACGAGCGCCCGCGCCGTGAGAACGAGGACGATACCAAGATTTTTGCCAAGCGCCCGGCGTTCGGCGGGCGCGGCGCCTATCGCGAGCGTGAGCCGGATTTCGATCGCCGCCGGTCGCGCGATGAAGCACCGCTCAAGAAAAAGACCGGTGAGCGCATCGCCAAGCTGATGGCGCGGGCCGGTCTCGCTTCGCGCCGCGACGCCGAGGAATGGGTGACGCAGGGCCGCGTCACGGTGAACGGGCGCGTGATCAATTCGCCCGCGCTCGACGTGACGGAAAACGACAAGGTGCTGGTCGACGGCAAGCCGTTGCCGGAGCGGGAGCGCACCCGGCTGTTTCTGTATCACAAGCCGAAAGGCCTGATGACGACGCACGAAGACCCGGAAGGCCGGCCGACGGTGTTCGACAATCTGCCCGAAGGGCTGCCGCGCCTGATCAGCATCGGCCGCCTCGACTACAACACCGAGGGCCTGCTACTGCTGACCAACGATGGCGGCCTCGCGCGCACGCTGGAATTGCCGGACACCGGCTGGCTGCGGCGTTATCGCGTCCGTGCGCACGGCGAGGTGACGCAGGCGCAGCTCGATGAGTTGAAGAACGGCATCGAGGTCGACGGCGTCAGGTACGGCTCGATCGATGCCGAGCTCGAGCGCGATCTGGGTTCGAACGTCTGGATCACGTTTGCGATCCGCGAAGGCAAAAATCGCGAAGTACGTAACGTGATGGCGCATCTCGGCCTCGAGGTGAACCGGCTGATCCGCATTTCCTACGGCCCGTTCCAGCTCGCCGAGATCGCGGAAGGTCAGGTCGAAGAGGTGAAGACGCGCGTGCTGCGTGAGCAACTCGGCGAGCGCATCGCCACGAAGTCCGGCGCCGACTTCAAGATCGCCGAACAGCCGTCGGATGCACGCGACGACGATGCTCCACGCGGTAAGAAGCCGTTCAAGCCCAAATCCTTCAAAGCATCGGGCAAGTCGGCGCTGATCGCCGACCGCAAGGGCCGCCGCGTGCTGGTGACCCGCAGCGGCAGCGACGCGTCGCGCGCGCGCAACGAGGACGAAGCTGGCTCAGGTCCGCCGAAGCGGCCGAAGCGCGGCTATCACGGCAAGCGCGATCTGACGCCACGGGATGAGTGATGCGCGTTGTGCCTAAAGAATCCCTCCCCCTCGTGGGGAGGGTCGGCCGAGCGCAGCGGAGGCCGGGGTGGGGGTCTTCAGCGAATTGCCCCCACCCGGCGCTGCATTCGCTAGCGCTCATTCGCGCCACCCTCCCCACGCTCCGCGGGGGAGGGAGTAAGGCGCCGCGCTGCCAAGGACTGCTCTGATGCGCGTCGTCGGTGGACGCCTGCGCGGGCGTAACATCGCCGGTCCTTCGACGCAGGCGATCCGGCCGACGGCCGATCGTCTGCGCGAGTCGCTGTTCAATATCCTGATGCATGCCTACGAAAATCCGCTCGACGGTGCGCGGGTGCTCGATCTATTCGCGGGCACCGGTGCGCTCGGCATCGAGGCGATCTCGCGCGGTGCGGCGTTCACGCTGTTCGTCGATAACGGCGCCGAGGCGCGGGCGCTTCTGCGCAACAATGTCGAAGCACTGGGCTTGGGCGGCGTCACACGCGTGTTCCGCCGCGATGCCACCAATCTCGGCCCCTGCTATCCGGTCGAGCCGTTCTCGCTGGTGTTTCTCGATCCGCCGTACAGCCAGGGCCTCGGCGAAAAGGCGCTGGCCTCGCTGATCGAGGGCAAGTGGCTGACGCCGGGCGCGCTGGTGATTGCCGAGGAAGCGACGTCTGCCAAGCTTGCAGCGCCTGCGGGCTACGAGGAACTGGGGCGCCGCGCCTACGATGACACGGAGTTTGTGTTTCTGCGGTCTACCCCCACCCCGGCGCTTCGCGCCGACCCTCCCCACAAGGGGGAGGGATAAGCGCAGAGCGTGCGGCAGGTTAATCCCTCCCCTCGATGGGGAGGGTGACTGGCCGTCAGGCCAGCCGGGGTGGGGAGAGTATCACCGCCGTCCGAACAGCTTCTCGATATCCGCGAGCTTGAGTTCGACATAGGTCGGCCGGCCGTGATTGCACTGGCCGGAGTTCGGCGTCTCTTCCATCTCGCGCAGCAGTGCGTTCATTTCCTCGGGCTTGAGAATGCGCCCGGCACGCACGGAGCCGTGGCAGGCCATGGTTGCCGCCACGTGCATCAGCCGCCGCTCCAGCGGCAGCGCCTCATCCCACTCCGCCATGTGTTCGGCGAGATCGCGCAACAGTGCTGACGCATTGGCCTTGCCGAGCAGCGACGGCGTTTCGCGCACGGCGATGGCGCCGGGGCCGAAGGATTCGATGGCGAGGCCGAATGTCTCCAGCTCTTCCGACTGCGCTAGCAGCTTCTCGACCGTCGCCTCGTCCATTTCGACGATCTCGGGGATCAGCAGGATCTGCCGCTGCACACCATTTTGCTGGAGCGACGCCTTCAGGCGTTCATAGACGATGCGCTCGTGCGCGGCGTGCTGATCGACGACGATGAGGCCGTCGCGGGTTTGCGCGACGATGTAGGTCTCGTGAATCTGCGTGCGTGCGGCACCGAGCGGGCGGTCCAGCAGGTCGGGCGCGGGCGCTTGCTCATACCGCACGTCCGCCGACGGTGCGCCGACATCGAACCCGGCCTGCACGGTCTCGCGGAAGCCCTGCACGAACGCGTCGCGGGCTTCGGCCGTCGCCGTTGTGGATGCCGGAAACGCCGGTGACGTGCGCCAGTCATAGCCGCCGCGTGGCGGAATGTTCGGCCGGAATGAGGCCAGCGCCGCGCCGCCGCTGTTGGCAGCCGTGCGGCGGCCCTCGCGGGCGAGGCCCTCCTTCAGCGCGTGCACGATCAGCGCCCGCACCAGACCGGCATTGCGGAAGCGGACTTCGGTTTTGGCGGGATGCACGTTGGCATCGACCTCGGTCGTGTCGAGCGTGACGAACAATGCCACCACCGGATGCCGGTCGCGCGGCAGATAATCCGCGTAGGCGGCGCGCACCGCACCGAGGATCAGCTTGTCGCGCACCGGCCGTCCGTTGACGAAGAGATATTGCCCGAGCGCGTTTGCTCGCGTCAGTGACGGCGATGCTGCGTAGCCCTCGACGGTCACACCGTCGCGCTCGGAACGCACCTCGATGGCAGCCGCGCGGAAATCCGCCCCCAGAATATCGCCGAGCCGCGTCAACTGCCCCGGAGCACCGGGCAGGGCGGCTGCCCAGGTCACCGGCGCGCGCTCCTCGCCCGCCAGCGTGAAAGCAATGTCCGGCCGTGCCATCGCGAGACGGCGAACCACCTCGCGGATCGCCTCAGTTTCGGTGCGGTCGGTCTTGAGAAACTTCAGCCGCGCCGGCGTCGCGTAGAAAAGATCGCTAACCTCGACGCGGGTGCCGTGCGTCAGCGCGGCCGGAACGATATCGGATTTCGCGCCGGCGTCGACGTTCAGCGCCCACGCATGCGGCTCGCTGGCAGGACGGGTGGTGATGTTCAGCCGCGCCACCGCGCCGATCGAGGGCAGGGCCTCGCCGCGAAAGCCGAGGGTGCGGATGCGCAGCAGGTCCTCGTCGTCGAGTTTCGAGGTGGCGTGCCGCTCTACCGCAAGCGCGAGGTCGCCGCGCGTCATGCCCTGGCCGTCGTCGGTGATGGCGATGCGCCGCCGTCCGCCACCATCGGTGAAGATGTCGATGCGGTGCGCGCCGGCGTCGATGGCGTTCTCGACCAGCTCCTTCACCGCGCTCGCAGGCCGCTCCACCACCTCGCCGGCGGCGATGCGGTTGACGACGGTTTCGGGCAACTGGCGGACGGGCATGGGCGAGATTTCAGACCGATTCGAGATTGCCGCTACTTTAGCGGGGCGGCGCAGGGAATGTGGCGTCCGGGTGCGGAAACGCAAGAGTCTTGAGGGAGTTCCTCGTTGTCCTTAGGCCGGTTCGGAGTGCCTGCACGAAAATCCGTCCGTTCGCGAACCGAAACCGGATCGGGCTGCCTCTCGGCAATGAGGGATCAATCTCTCATGCCATTCAGGAGGCTGTTATGATCTATCAGAAGAATCTGCCCGGCTGGGAGCGTGCGATGCGTGTGGTTGCGGGAGCCATCATGGCGGGCTGCGGGCTTTACATGTTTCCCGGCGCACCGCTGGGATATCTCATCGCCGCAGCGGGTGGGATGACTGTGCTGACCGGATTCTTCGGCTTCTGCCCGATGTGCGCTGTCGCCGGCCGGCGGCTGCCGTCATCGTGACGGCGATGCGCCGCTATTCGCTCGATCTGGTCGAGGCCGCGCGCGGCGGCGATGAGCAGGCGCTGGTGTCGCTGTTGGCCGCGGCGCAGCCGGACATCCGCCGGTATGCCGCCCGCAACTGCCGGATGGCCGATGCCGATGATGTGGTGCAGGAGACATTGCTCCTGCTCTACCGGCGGGTGGGCACGCTGCGGGCGGTCGCCTCGTTTTCGGGATGGATGTTCGCAGTCGCGCGCCGCGCTTGCCTTAAGTTGCTGCGGCTCGGCGCCGAGAAACCGCTCGCGGGCGACGACCCGGCGGCGCGCTTCGTTCATCTGCGGCCGGAGGATATCCGCATCGACGTCAGTCGTGCCATCCAGTCGTTGCCGGAGCACTATCGCGAGGTGGTGCTGCTTCGCGACATCGAGGAAATGTCGGTCGATGAGATCGCGGCGACACTCGACCTCACGCGCGAGAGCGTCAAGGCGCGCCTGCACCGGGCGCGCGTGATGATCCGCGAGTATCTGGTTCGCGACTAGTGTCCCGATTCCGAAGTTCGCACGAGGTTGCTGCACTCTCCTTTGCTAACTTCGGAATCGAAGGACACTAGTAACCTATCAACTCAGTGTGGCTTTGGTTCAGAAGTCCGCATGGAGAAAGTGCAGCGTGGCATGATGCGGACTTCTGAACCGCCGCACTGGCAGGATTCGACGATGGATATGTTT
>JBEIPX010000301.1:0-4434 GCA_040376815.1 Bradyrhizobiaceae bacterium | reverse complement strand
TATCTCCTGATTGACCGATTGCGGCAGCGGCGCGAACGACGCAGGGCCGTGGCGGCGCCGGCGGAGTAGACAGTGGAACCGCTCGGGAACCTTCGGGTTCCCGCAGCGTTTGCACTGCATGATGGGGCAGAAAACCGAAAAATCCGAGAAGGCCGAAGAGATCGTGGCCGAGACAGGCGAACCGATCGAGCCGCCACCCTCCGACATCGTCGAACCTGAAACCACTCTCTCGCCTGAAGAACTGGAACAGTTGCGTCGCAGCTACCTGCTGCGCCGGTTCTGGATGAGTGCGCGCGGATTTTGGGGCGCGAACGGCGATCGTCTTGCGTGGGCGATGAGCGGGGGGCTGCTGCTCCTGATCGTTCTCAATCTGGGGTTTCAGTATGCGATCAACGTCTGGAATCGTTCGATCTTCGATGCCATCGAAAAGAAAGATGCCGCGACTGTCTATTGGCTGAGCGCGGTTTTCCTGCCGCTCGCGTTCGGATCGATCGCACTTGGCGTCTGTCAGGTGTGGGCGCGCATGGGCATTCAGCGGCGCTGGCGCGCGTGGCTGACGAGCTCGGTGATGACGCGCTGGCTCGCCAACGGCCGCTACTATCAGTTGAACCTCGTCAGCGGCGACCACGCCAATCCCGAATACCGGATTGCGGAAGACCTGCGCATCTCGACCGACGCACCGGTCGATTTTGCCGCCGGCGTCGTATCGGCCTTTCTGTCCGCGACCACCTTCATCGTCGTTCTGTGGACGATCGGCGGCGCGCTGACGCTGAGTATCGGCGGGACCAGCATCACCATTCCGGGCTTTCTCGTCGTTGCGGCCGTTCTTTATGCGGCGCTCGCCAGCGGGTCGATGACTTGGATCGGCCGTAACTTCGTTTCTGTATCGGAAGCGAAAAACCAGGCCGAGGCGGAGTATCGCTATGCGCTTACCCGCGTGCGTGAGAACGGCGAAAGCATCGCACTGCTTGGCGGCGAGGAGGAAGAGCGCTCGGGCATCGACAAGTCCTTCACCAATGTGCTCCGGCAGTGGGCGCGGCTGTGCGGCCAGCACATGCGGACCACCATCGTCTCGCAGGGATCGAGCCTTGTCGCACCGGTCATTCCGATTTTGCTCTGTGCGCCGAAATTTCTCGAAGGCTCGATGACGCTCGGGCAGGTGATGCAGGCGGCGTCGGCCTTCACGATCGTACAGGCCGCCTTCGGCTGGCTGGTCGACAACTATCCGCGCCTCGCAGAATGGAATGCCTGCGCGCGTCGCATCGCGTCGTTGATGATGTCGCTCGACGGTCTGGAACGCGCCGAGAACAGCGACGGGGTCGGCCGGATCAAGCGCGGTGAGACCGAAGGCGAGGCGATGCTGAGCCTGCACGACCTGTCGGTCACGCTCGACAACGGTACGGCTGTGGTTCAGGACGCGGATGTCGATGTTGGGCCCGGCGAGCGCGTGCTGGTGGCCGGTGAATCCGGCACCGGCAAGAGCACGCTGGTGCGCGCCATTGCTGGCTTGTGGCCGTGGGGCGGCGGCAGCGTCAACTTCCACATCGACCGGCGCATGTTCATGTTGCCGCAGAAGCCTTATGTGCCGTTCGGCACCTTGCGCCGTGCGGCCGCCTATCCTGCAGCAGCCGAGGATTGGAGCGAAGAGCAGATCGCCGAGGCGCTGAAGAAAGTGGGCTTGGGTCACCTTGTGGAGAAACTGGAAGAGGAAGCACCCTGGGATCAAACGCTGTCGGGCGGTGAGAAACAGCGCCTCGCGTTCGCGCGGCTGTTCCTGCACAAGCCGGATATCGTCGTGCTCGACGAGGCAACCTCGGCGCTCGACGGTCCCAGTCAGGACAAGATGATGAAGCTGCTCGCCAAGGAGATGCCAGACGCAACTATTGTCAGCGTGGCGCATCGCGAGGAGCTGGAGGCGTTCCATAGCCGCAAGATCGTGCTGGAACGGCGAAAGGGCGGTGCCAAACTCGTCAGCGACATCGATCTCGTGCCTCGGAAGAACAACCGCCGCTTGCTCGGCGGATGGCTGTCCAATCCTGGCAGGAAGCGCAAACGCGCACGCGCGTGAGGATTGCACCCGATTGCTCCACCTCCCAGCGCAGCGTATACGCGGGCCCATGACATCGGCTGAACCTCTTGATGGAAACCCGGCGGCGGCCGACACCGCGGCCGAGGATTGTCCGCGCTGTCTGAAGCCGGCCGAGTTGTGCATCTGCGATGGCGTCGTTGCGATCGACAACAAGATCGAGCTTCTGATCCTCCAGCACCCGCAGGAGCAGGATAGGGCGCTCGGCTCCGCGCGTCTGACCGCGATGCACTTCAAGCACGCCACGCTGAAGATCGGTCTGTCGTGGCCGAGCCTGTCGAAAATCCTCGGGCGAACCGTCGATCCGGCGCGCTGGGCGATCCTTTATCTCGGCTCCTCGAAAGTCGCCGAGCTCGACACCGACCGCGACATCGTCGTCATCGATCGCAAGGGCCAGCTCGAGGATGGGCAAGCTGCGATTCTGAAAAGCCTTGAGGGCGTGATCCTGCTCGACGGGACCTGGTCTCAGGCCAAGGCGCTCTGGTGGCGCAACGGGTGGATGCTGAAATGCAGGCGCGTCATCCTCGGCCCGTCACGGCCGTCGCGGTATGGGCGGCTGCGCAAGGAGCCAAGGCGTGACGGGCTTTCGACGCTGGAAGCCGCGGCGATGCTGCTCGGCCGCCTCGAGAAACGTGATGATATCGAGACGAGCCTGCACGGCAGCTTCGATCGGCTGCTCGCGAAATACCGCGCGGCGCAGTCGGCCGGATCGATGGTTGCCGCGAAGCCCGCGCCGCGGCGGTTTCGCCGCCGCAGGCCATCGAAATAACTAGTTCATTGTCTTTGAAGAGACCGCTGTCCGAAAGGCCCATGCGGTTGCCGGGCTAGGACGGCTCCTGTATACGCAGGGCGGCTTCGCCGGTTTCCGGAAAGCCCCGGATGGCCACGTGGCGGAGTGGTTACGCAACGGTCTGCAAAACCGTGTACACCAGTTCAATTCTGGTCGTGGCCTCCATTCGCGCTTCGCGCGCGAGACCCTTCAGACGAATCCAGCAACCAAACCCTGCAACCAAACCCTGATTGTCGATGTGAGCGGCTGACGCGATCAGCAGGACGCTTCCCATCCGGCCGGGAAGGGAATCTCAAGCCAGTTTACCGGCTGATTGTCGTTGGCCGGGAACGGCAGCTCGTACTGGAACGCCTCAACGGCTTCCGCCGCGATCTCGTCGCGCACGGCATCCATCAAACGGTCATAGGCGGCGTCGGTCATGGCTTATCCCTCGATCTTGGAGGGAACCTGACAGACAAGATTTGGGATCGCGTTGCGCCGATCCGTAAGATTTTAGAGAAACAGGCGATTCTGACCGGGATGGATTTGGCCGAAATATCGAGCTGCTTCGCCAGAGAAGGCCCGCAAATGCCGCAATAACCGTGCTACAACCCGGACTTATGCGCGTATTTGCAGCCTGTTAAGACAACTGCGTCAGTCTCCAAATGCCGCTAGGCAACGCGGTGGCCCTTTGTTATACGCGGCCCTGTTTTGCTTGGCACTATTCCTCGGTAGCTCAGCGGTAGAGCATTCGACTGTTAATCGAATGGTCGCTGGTTCGAATCCAGCCCGGGGAGCCATTCGCCATCCTGACCTTCTCCATCCTGAAATTGCCTCTGCAATCGTCGCAATCCGCGTTGCGCGGCCGACTGTGAGTGCTGCCGGTCCTTCTGTTGCCATCGCGTCCGCGATGCACCAAGGATAGCCGGCGGCCATAGGTTTGCCGCACGATTCGAGAGGGCGTTTCCGATGTCTGATTTCACC
The DNA here is from genome assembly GCA_040376815.1 of Bradyrhizobiaceae bacterium. GTDB lineage: Bacteria > Pseudomonadota > Alphaproteobacteria > Rhizobiales > Xanthobacteraceae > SG-bin9. The sequence goes on along the minus strand of JBEIPX010000301.1, from coordinate 595 downwards.
GTGGCGCGGCGGCGAATGGTCGATTGTCAGGTGCGCCCGAGCGACGTCACCGACCTTCGAATCATCGACGCCATGCTTGATGTTCCGCGCGAAGCTTTCGTGCCTGAGCATCTGAAGCTACTGACTTATCTGGATCAGGATTTGAACGTCAGCCCGGCGGGTGCGTCGTCACGATCCCTCATCCGTCCGGGTCTTCTTGCGCGCCTTCTACAGGCTGCCGCGATTACGGCCGCAGACAAGGTGTTGGTCGTGGGCTGCGCCAGCGGCTATCCGGCGGCGGTGGCCGCGAGGCTCGCCGCGGTCGTGGTCGCCACCGAACCTGTTCCCGCACTGGTTGCATCAGCGCAAAGCGCACTTTCGGCTCTGCGGATCGGGAACGCGACCGTGAAGCAGGCTGTGGCGCGCGATGGTGCGCCCGCCGATGCACCCTTCGACGTGATTCTGATCCATGGCGCGTCGCAGGTCGGACTCGACAGTCTCAGGGCGCAACTCGCGGTCGGCGGGCGGATGGTCGGCATCAGCACCCTGAGCGGTACGGATCGGGCGGTTCTTGTCACCCGTTCGGCAGCGGATTTCGGCGACCGGGTTCTGTTCG
>JBEIPX010000331.1:0-4123 GCA_040376815.1 Bradyrhizobiaceae bacterium | reverse complement strand
CGGATTTCGGTCGGCCACGGATGCGACGATGCGTTGCTCACGTCGTCATTCCGTTGCGCTTCTCGATCAGGAACGTCGTGCGGCTGTCGATGCGCTCGGTGATCTCGATTTGATCGCCGGTCTGGTTGATCAGCGCCGGAATGTCGATCACGGCGAGCGGATCGGTGCTGATCACCTCAAGCCGATCGCCGGGCGCGATGCCTTTCAGCGCCTTGCGCGTCTTCAGCGCGGGCAGCGGACATTTCAGGCCGGAGAGGTCGAGTTTGGTGAGCGTCATGGGATTTCAATGACCGAGCCGGCGGACAGCGTCAACCGCATGTCGCGCGGTCTTGATCTCGCGCCGCAATACCGGCGGCTGCGACCGATTGGAAGCCGATTTCCGTCCGGATTTCCTTGATTTAGCACTGTTCCAGCGCCATAAATCAAGTCAGCAGATTTGCTCAGAACCACCGGGGTCTCATCATGAAAGCCTTTATCGCCGCCGTGCTTTTCATCGCCGTCGCATCGGTCGGAGCATATTACGTTCTCGACAGCTATCAGCGCGCGGGATCGACGGCCTTTACCAGCGCCACCGGCGTTCGTCTCGGCGATCCGGGCCACAACCTGATCGGCTCGTAAGCCGCAATTCGATGCCGGCGCGGTGCCGCTACAGCAGCACCGCGTAGGGAAAGAACGCGACCATCTGGCCCGGCTCGATCCGGGTCGCGTCTTCAGGAAGTTCGACCAGACCGTCGGTTTCGACCAGCGACGACAACAGGCCCGCGCCCTCGCGCGGAAATTTCACCGCTTCGATCGCGCCATCCGCTGCCTTGCGCACATGCGCGCGCACATATTCGCGGCGGCCGCTCTTCTTCCCGTAGCTGAAAGCCGCGCGCACCGGTGTCGCGGCGAGCCGCTCCGGCGTGGTGCCGGCGAGCGCCAGCACGGCCGGGCGCACGACATAAGTAAATGTGACAAAGCTCGCGACCGGATTTCCCGGAAGCCCGATGAACGCCGCGCCATCGATGACGCCCATGGCGACAGGCCGTCCCGGCTTGATCGCCATCCGCCACAACGTCAGCGCGCCGGCGCGTTCGACCGCGGCCTTGACGTGATCCTCTTCTCCCGTCGACACACCGCCCGAGGTGACGATCAGATCGTTACTCGTGGCCGCCTCTTTCAGCGTCGCGGCCAGCGCGACCGGATCGTCGCGCAGAATGCCGAAGTCGGAGACCTCGCAGCCGAGCCGCACCAGCATCGCCCGCAGCATGAAGCGGTTCGAGTCGTACAACTGCACGGAGCCGCGCGGCGCACCCGGCGCGACCACTTCATTGCCGGTCGAAAAAATCGCAACCCTCACGCGGCGGCGAACTTTCACCTCGGTCACACCGAGCGCCGCGATCAGCGCCACGTCCTGCGGCCGCAGCCAGCGGCCCGCGGACAGAGCGACATGTCCGGCTGCGATATCCTCGCCTGCGGGACGCACATTCGCGCCGGGCTTGAGGCCGGCCGGCAGCACGACCTGTCCGGACGGATCGAGCCGCACATCTTCCTGCATGAACACCGTATCGGCGCCATCGGGCATCGGCGCACCGGTAAAGATGCGAACGGCCTCGCCGCCCCGGCTGCCGATTGCCTGCGCACCGGCGGGAACGCGGCCGGTCACCGGAAATGCGCGCTCGTTGCCGGCCGGCAAATCGCGGCTGTTCACGGCATATCCATCAACCGCCGAATTGGTGAACGGCGGCAGCGGCAATGGCGCGACCAGATCTTCCGCGAGGACACGCCCATCGGCATGCGCGAGATCGGCGATCTCCAGCTCCGCAACCGGCGTGATGCGCGACGCAATGATCGCCGTCGCTTCATCGACCGGCATCATCGGGCCGCCGAACGCAAAGCAATCGTCAGACAGCTGCGCCATGGCTCAGGTCGGCACGGGTTCGGCCGCGAACAGATCGGCGAGGCGAACCGCCTTGGCGCGGATCATCACGGCGACGCCCGCAACATCGTCGATATGCACCACCGGCAGCGTTGTATGCGGCTTCGCGTCAGTAGCGATGCCGACAATCGCCGGATCGCCCGGGAAGAGGAAGTCCTTGCCGTTGAAACTCCGATGCACCTCGATCTTCGGGTGCCGATCGGTCTTGAAGCCCTCGACGATGACGAGATCGACCGGCGACAAATGGCCGAGCAGTTCGGACAGCGGCGGCTCGGAATCGCCGCGCAGCTCATGCATCAGCGCCCAGCGATTGCGCGAGGACACCAGCACCTCGGTCGCACCCGCTTCGCGATGCACGTAGGAATCCTTGCCGGGCGTATCGACATCGAAGCGGTGATGGGCGTGCTTGATGGTCGAAACCTTCAGGCCGCTCGCGGTCAGAAGCGGAATCACGCGCGACAGCAGCGTGGTTTTCCCCGCCCCGCTCCAGCCCGCCAGTCCGATCACCCGCATGCCCTGCTCCGCACCCGCCTGCACTCAAATGAAAGACCGCCCGGCAAAGCCGGACGGTCTTTATATAGCGTCAAATCCGGGCGGACCTAATCCTACTCGGCTGGCTGGGCGCGTGCGCCACCCGGCGCCTGACCCTTGCCCTGCTCCTCCGCGACCCAGAGCGAGTGATGCTCCTTGGCCCAGTTGAGGTCGACCTCGCCGGTGCCCATGGCGTCGAACGCGCCTTCCATGCCGATCGAGCCGATGTAGGCGTGAGCCAGCATGGCTGCGACGAACAGCATCGCAACGATCGCGTGGATGATCGTCCAGAACTGCAGCTCACCGACGTTCGCCGGGAGGTACGGGAACAGCATGTACCAGCCGGAGATCGACATCAGCGTACCGCCGACGATGACGATCCAGAAGATCGTCTTCTGGCCGGCATTGAAACGCTTCGCCGGCGGATGATCGCCCTTTTTCAGCAAGCCGCCACCGCGCTTCAGCCACTCGACGTCGATACGGCCGGGGATGTTGTCCTTGATCCAGACCAGGAACATGAACACGAGACCGATCATGAACGGGAATGCGAGGTAATTATGCGCGAGCTTGCCCCAGGCGGTCATGGTCGAGAACGCTTCGGGCCCGAACATCGGCATGATCAGCATGCGGCCGAACGAAATGTTGAGGCCCGACAGCGCAAGAATGATGAAGCACGTTGCCGTCACCCAGTGCACGAAGCGCTCGAACATCGCGAAACGCAGGATCGTCGTTCCCGCAAGACCATGCTCGACGCGAATGCGGCCGCGCATGACGTAGAACAGCACCAGCGCGGCCAGCATGCCGAGGATAGCGATGCCGCCGATCCACGGCAGCTGCGAGCGCTGGAAGTCGCGCCACTGGGTGCCGCCCGGCTGGATCAGGCTCGAGGCCATCCGGTCGGGAATGGTGATGCGTCCGTCGATGCTGCCACCGCCCTTGAGCGCATTGAGCAGTTTGTCTTCCTGCACCGCTTCCGCGGTCGGTTTGAACACGAGCTGCGCCGCCGCCGGAGAAGCGACAGCGAGCGCGATAACGAGAGCGGCGCTTAGCGCCCTGATGTGGGTGAACAGGCTTTGCATCGGCATCAACCTTCCGTCACGTGTTCGAACATGCCGCCGCGCGAACGCGGCGGCGACAGGGCTCAGCTGGCAATGGTTTCCTTGTAGGCCGTCTTCCAGCCCCAGGCACCCGAGCCATAGCCGCGCTTCATCACGCGCTCTTTGTAGATTTCCGCGATGATCGCGCCGTCGCCTGCGAGCAGCGACTTGGTCGAGCACATCTCGGCGCAGATCGGCAGCTTGCCTTCGGCAAGACGGTTCTGGCCGTACTTGACGTACTCGGCCGGCGTCGAATCGGCTTCCGGACCGCCAGCGCAGTAGGTGCACTTGTCCATCTTGCCGCGCGAACCGAAGTTGCCGACCTTCGGGTACTGCGGCGCGCCGAACGGACAGGCGTAGAAGCAGTAACCGCAGCCGATGCACAGATCCTTCGAGTGCAGCACCACCGCATCCGCGGTGGTGTAGAAGCACGACACCGGACACACCGCCGCGCACGGCGCGTCGGTGCAGTGCATGCAGGCCATCGACACTGAGCGTTCGCCCGGCTTGCCGTCGTTGATGGTCACGACGCGCCGGCGGTTGATGCCCCACGGCACATCATGTTCGTTCTTGCAGG
>JBEIPX010000497.1:0-2490 GCA_040376815.1 Bradyrhizobiaceae bacterium | reverse complement strand
GAACCCGCCGACTGCACCCAAACGATGCCGATGCCGTCCTTGGCGAACTCCTTCTCGAGCAGGCCCTTGTCTTTCAGGACCATCGACACGGGATTGTAAGTCGCCCAGTCGATCCGGATCTGCTTCGGGGCATCGGCGGCGAACGCTGCACCCGAACCGAACGCCGCAATCAATGCGGCAGCAGCGAAGGCACGCCGTGAAATCTCAAACATCGTCGTCTCCAAAGGTGGTCGTCATGTCGGATTGAGCGAAGTGTTGCATCGGCCGATAAAACGGGAAAGCCGTTCTCTTTCGGTGATTTTCCGTCCTTCGCACGAAGGCGATAAAAGCATCTTTATTTTCAATATGTTAAGAGAACAAAGCAACGAGAAAATCCGTTCACCCGCCACCCTGAAATGAGAAGATTTGTTCTTCTGCCCTCATATTCCTGAGAATGGATTGCCCGCTGCCTCCTGATCCATCGTGACAGTGAGCCGCCCGTCCGATATCCCGATCATCCATGGACATTGCCATCAAAGACGCCGAGCCCACCACCGGCGCCCTGTTCGACACAGGGCGGATCGAAGCCGAGATCGAACGCCTCGCCGACAAGCACGCGGGCAACAACGATGCATTCCGCTCGGGACTGGCGCAGCTTCTGCGCGCCGAACTCACACGCTCGCGCGACATCATCCAGCAATTGCTGCTGAAGGACCGGCACGGCCGACGCTGCGCCGAGCGGCTGTGTCACGTGCAGGACGAGGTCATCAAGGTCCTGTTCAAGGCGCTGATCCGCTACGTCTACTATTCGTCGCTGCCGTCGGAAGCAGAGCGCATGTCGGTGATCGCCACCGGCGGCTACGGCCGCGGGCTGATGGCGCCGGAGTCCGACATCGATCTGTTGTTCGTGCTGCCCTACAAGCAGACCGCGTGGGGCGAGCAGGTCGCGGAAGCGATGCTCTACTGCCTCTGGGACATGGGGCTGAAGGTCGGCCATGCCACGCGTTCGATCGACGAGTCGATCCGGCAGGCGCGCGCCGACATGACGATCCGCACCTCCATTCTGGAAGCGCGCTATCTCACCGGCGACCAGGGCCTGTTCGACGAACTGATCGCACGCTTCGACAAGAGTGTCGTGCAGGGAACGGCGGCCGAGTTCGTCGCCGCCAAGCTCGCCGAGCGCGAGGAGCGGCACCGCCGCGCCGGACAGTCGCGCTATCTGGTCGAGCCCAACATCAAGGACGGCAAGGGCGGCCTGCGCGACCTGCACACGCTGTTCTGGATCGCCAAGTACGTCTACCGCGTGCGCGATGCCGACCAGCTCGTCGAGCGCGGCGTGTTCGATGCGCAGGAGTATCGGATCTTCCGCCGCTGCGAGGATTTCCTCTGGTCGGTGCGCTGCAATCTGCACTTCTTTGCCGGACGCGCCGAAGAACGATTGAGCTTCGACATGCAGCGCGAGATCGCGCAGCGCCTCGGCTACACCTCGCATCCCGGCATGCAGGACGTCGAACGTTTCATGAAGCACTACTTCCTGATGGCAAAGGACGTCGGCGATCTCACCGCGATCCTCTGTGCCAAGCTGGAAGATCAGCAGGCGAAGCCCGCGCCCGTGCTGTCACGCGTGATGGCGAAGCTGCGCCCCGCAACCAAGCGGCGCAAGCTGCCGGAGAGCGAAGCCTTCATCATCGACCACAACCGCATCAACCTTGCCTCACCCGAGGTGTTTCGGCGCGATCCGGTCAACCTGATCCGCATCTTCCGCCTGGCCCAGAAGAACAACCTCGCCTTCCACCCGGACGCGATGCGTCAGGTGACGCGCTCGCTGAAGCTGATCGATTCCGAGCTGCGGGAGAATCCCGTCGCCAACAAGCTGTTCATGGAGATTCTCACCTCCGACAACGCCGAGATCGTGCTGCGGCGAATGAACGAGACCGGCGTGCTCGGCCAGTTCATTCGCGCGTTCGGCAAGATCGTGTCGATGATGCAGTTCAACATGTATCATCACTACACGGTCGACGAGCATCTGATCCGCTGCATCGGCATCCTTCAGGACATCGAGCGCGGCGGAAACGACGAGTTCGCGCTCGCCAGCGACCTGATGCGCAAGATTCAGCCCGAGCACCGCGCCGTCATCTACATCACCGTGCTGCTGCACGACATCGCAAAAGGCCGCCCGGAAGACCATTCGACGGCGGGCGCCAAGGTGGCGCGGCGGCTGTGCCCGCGACTCGGCTTCAGCGCGGCACACACCGAACTCGTGGCGTGGCTGATCGAAGAGCATCTCACCATGTCGACGGTCGCGCAGTCGCGCGATCTCTCCGACCGCAAGACCATCGAGAACTTTGCCGCCGTGGTGCAGACGCTCGAGCAGATGAAGCTGCTCACCATTCTCACCACCGCCGACATTCGCGGCGTCGGTCCCGGCGTTTGGAATGGCTGGAAGGCGCAGCTCCTGCGCACGCTGTACTACGAGACCGAGCCGGTGCTCACCGGCGGCTTCTCGGAAGT
>JBEIPX010000122.1:0-7864 GCA_040376815.1 Bradyrhizobiaceae bacterium | reverse complement strand
GCAAACGAGACTGCATGGCCGCAGATCGCGCAGGCCGTTCGCCTGCTCGGCGTCTGCGCCGGACCGGACGACGTGTTCCTGGCGCTGCGCGGACTGCGCACGCTCTCGGTGCGGCTCGCGCACCATCAGCGCTCGGGGCTTGAGATGGCGCGATGGCTGGCCGGGCGCCACGAAGTTCAGCGGGTGCTGCATCCCGGGCTCGAGAGCGATCCGGGGCATGCGATCTGGAAGCGCGATTTCACCGGAGCGAGCGGTTTGTTCAGTATCGTGCTGCAACCCGCGCCGGAGAAGGCCGTGCATGCGCTGCTGAACTCGCTCAAGCTGTTCGGGATGGGCTTTTCGTGGGGCGGTTTCGAGAGCCTCGCGATCCTGTTCGACTGCGCGGGCTATCGGACGGCGACGAAATGGGCGCCGGGCGGACCAACCTTGCGACTGCACATCGGGTTGGAGTCGGTTGACGACCTGAAGGCGGATCTCATGCAGGGCTTCGCGGCATTCAACGCGGCTCGGTGACGCGCAAGGCGAAGCTCAGTTCGGCTTCGTCTCCTTGCCGCGCCGCTCTTTCAGGATCAGTGCGATATTGCGAAGATAAATGATGGTCGCCAGTCCCTGCCCGATGATGATCACCGGCTCGCGTTTGACGAAGCCGTAGATCAGCGTCATCAGACCGCCGCCCATCGAGAAGAACCAGAACGCCATCGGGACGACGCTGCGCCCGGCGCGCTCGCTCGAAATCCACTGCACGAGAAAGCGCGCGGTGAACAGCAGTTGCGCGACAAGCCCGAACGCCAGCCAGAAATCGAACTTGGCGACGAACACGTCGTACATGTAGTCGCCAAGGTCCTGGCCAAACTGGATCAGCATTATTTTTCTACCTCGGTCACGACCGGCGTCGACCTCTTGCGGCGGATCAGCCACCAGACCCCCGCGAGATCCATGATCCCGACCCAGAGCCGGTCGAAGAAGCCGTAATTGGAAACACCCGAATGGCGCGGGCGATCGATCACGTCGACATAGGCGATCTCATAGCCCTCGCGGCGTACCAGCGCCGGCAGGAAACGATGCAGCCCGTCGAAGTACGGAAGCGAGAGGAATACGTCGCGGCGGAAGGCTTTCAGACCGCAGCCGGTATCGCGCGTGCCGTCGCGCAGAATGCCGTTGCGCACGGTGTTGGCAACGCGCGACTGGAATTTCTTGAAGCCGGTGTCCTTGCGGCCGACGCGCTGCCCCGCCACCAGGCCAATCCGTCCGCCACCCTTTTCAATCGTCTCGATCAGGCTGGGAATGAACGCCGGGTTGTTCTGTCCGTCGCCGTCGAGGGTGGCGACAATGGCTCCGCGTGCCGCGCGAACGCCCGAGCGCACCGCCGCCGACTGTCCCGCCGACTGCGCGTGCTTGAGTTGCCGCAGATTGGCGCGCGATTGCATCAACTCGGCCAGCCGTTCGCCGGTCGTGTCCGTCGAGCCGTCATTGACGTAGATGATCTCGAAGGCCCAACGGCCATCCAGTGCCGCCGCGATCTCGGCGATCAGCGGCGCAACGTTCCCCGCCTCGTTGCGCACCGGAACGACGACGGAAACGGCAGGTGCAGCGCCCGCGGACGGGGTGGAATCAGTCATGGAAGAGCCGGTCTTTCAGCAGCCGCGCTTGCGGCGCTTTGCGTGACGCTTCTTATGGGGCGGCGCGACGCCGGGCAACCTTTTTCCGCGCTGAAAAGGCATTCCCACACGCACCAACGAAAGCGGGAAACGTCAAACAATTCAAGTCACTATGGCGGTGAATAAATCGACGGCAACCGGGCCTAGCGCGTTCCTTCCGAATGGAAGATTGCGATCGAGACGTTGCGACCCTGCGAATAGTTATAGCCCTCGATCCGGGTTCCAGCCCAGTAGCGCAGGCCGATGGCTTCCGCCCGCTGCGCAAACGCCCGCTCCTGTCTGCTTTCGATGACGGCGAACCGGCATGTCCCCTGATTGAGGAAATCGGCCGCACGCGGGCCATCCGTCAGCAGGGTCGAGGTCGCGGTCATGAACACGAGGCTCGGTTCATGGAAGCCCGCCGCCGCGATCCGCGGACCGACGCATTCGACCTTGCGGATCGCACGCGCAATCTCGACCGACGGAAACAGCGGTGTGAGCGACGGAAACACGATACCGAACACCACCATGCTGACGAACCAGGACGATGCGACCGCGTTGAGGACGGAACGCTCGGCGCGGTTCTCGTCGAACATCCACCATGCGAACAGGCCGAAGATCAATGCTGCTGCCGCGAACGGCCACGCAAGGAATTCGGGTTGCCGGATCAGATAGATGGCAGAGACAATTGCGGCGACGCAGATGATCAGCGGCAGCACGAACCACCACGAAGCGCCGCGCGTCAGCCACGGCGCTTGCGAGAGCACCCGCCGCTCCAGTGCACCGACGATCAGGATCGCGATCGCGGGATACAGCGGCAGCACGTAGTGCGGCAACTTGGTGATGACGATCTCGAAGGCGATCCATGACGGGACGAGCCACGCGAGCAGATATTGCGCGCCCGGTTCACGCCGCGCCCGCCACACCGCCGGTGCCGCCATAGCGGCCAGCGCCGCACCCGGCCAGAACGTCGCCCAGAAGATCACGAAGTAGAGGCCCGGCGGGGCGCCGTGGGATTCCTGCCCCTGCGCGAGCTTGGTGACCATGTCGCCGCCGAGCGACTGAGCAAAGAAACTGTCGCCCGACTTCAGGATGATCGCGACGAACCACGGCAGCACCAGCACCAGCACCCACAGGAGGCCGGCGATGGGACGCAGCCGCCAGACCCACGCCAGCGAGCGGTCGAGCAAAGCGAGGCTCGCAAGCGTTAGCCCCACGAACATCAGGATCAGCGGGCCCTTCAACAGAATGGCGCCCGCAACCGCCGTCCAGAAGATCGCCGGCAGTCCCCAAGACGGCTCCATGTCGTCGCCGCGCTGCCAATCGACGTAAATGCGGCCCATCGCACCCATGGCCGCGATGACCGTGAGCAAGAGCATGGCGTCGGTTTTCGCAAGACGCGCCTCGACGCCGAGCAGAATGCAACTGCACAGCATGAGCGCCGCGAGCACGGCTCCGCGCCGCGTCACGAACGACAGCGCCGTCCAATACGTGAGAAGCACGGCGCCGATCGCGCCGATCAGCGAGGGAACGCGATAGAGCCAGATGCGCAGTTGCGCGCGCAGCACGCCCAGCGCTGACACGGTTTCGACAACGGCAGACTGTAGCCAGTAGATGCCGACCGGCTTCTTGTAGCGAACCTCGTCCTGATAGCGGATATCGACGAAGTCGTTGGATTCCACCATCTGCTTCGTCGCCTGCGCGAAGCGGGCTTCGTCGCGGTCGATCGGCGGGATCGTAAAAAACCCGGGGAGGAAGAACAGGAGACCGACGATGATCAGCAGGATCACTGCGCGGGTGTGGCTGCCCACCACGAAGTCGAGCACGCTCACCAGGCCGCGGCCCGGATTCGCCCGCTCCTTGGGCTCATGCCCCGCTCCGAACCTGCGCCCATAGCTGTCCGCCATAGGGCTCGCATACGATGAAACCGCAGGCCGGACAACAGCCTCCAGACAAAGGGCTTTTGTTCATTTGGCGGCGTGACTTATTGGATACGGACGAGCACGGAGTCAGCCGAACCGGCGGCATCCATCACGGTCAACCGGACGAATCCCGGCCCCGGAGGATCGACGAGCCGCTGGCGGCGGCTATCGATCTCACCGGCGGACACGCCGTTCACCAGCACGGTCATGGGGAGGATTCCGCCCGACACCTTCACTGGCATCGCGGACAATGGTCCTGTCCCGTTTGATGCATCGATCCGCGAACCGTTCAGTGGAAACTGGATTTTCAAGGTTTGCTCGCTGCCGGACCGGAGCAGATCGCCCGCTGGCCGGAAACGCTTCAAAGGTAGTGGCAATCTTGCGGCAGTCGAAATCAGTGTCCCACGCGGCGCTTTCGGCAGAGCCGCCAGCGTTTTTCCAGTTCGGGCGAAGGCATCGAACAGGATCGGTGCCGCTGCGGTCCGCCCAAGCATACCAGGCACGGGCGCGCCGTCCGGACGGCCGACCCAGACGCCGATGGTCATCCGGCCCTCGAAGCCGACCGACCATGCATCGCGATAGCCGTAGCTCGTACCGGTCTTGTAGGCGATACGGCCACCGACCGCGTTCTCCGGCGGTGGCGTGCCGATCAGCACATTGCCGACCTGCCACGCCGCGACCTGATCCATCAGCCGCAGCGGTTCGCGCGTATCCTTGGTGTCCTCGTCGACGGCGATCTCCCGCAGCGGCAGGATGCTGCCGAGCCGTGGGAAGCCCGAATAGAGCTGCACCAGATCGCGCAAGGTGACGCCGACGCCGCCGAGCCCCATGGCGAGTCCGGGCGCTTCATCCTTCGGCAGCACCAGCCCCGTGCCCGCCTGCTTCAGCCGTGCCGTCATGCGGCTGGCACCGACGCGATCGAGCAGCGCAATCGCGGGGACATTGAGCGAGAGCTGGAGCGCCTTCCGCACTGGCACAGTGCCCTGAAAGGTCATGTCGAAGTTTTCCGGCGCGTAGCTGCCGAAGCGGATCGGCCGGTCGTCGATCAGGCTTTCCGGGTGAACGAACCCGTCCTCGAACGCGAAACCGTAGATGAAAGGCTTCAGCGTCGAACCCGGGGAGCGGATCGCACGGGTCATGTCGACCTGCCCCGCGCGGCGCACGTCGAAGTAATCCGGCGACCCGACGCGGGCGCGCACCTCGCCGCTCTCGTTATCGACGGCGAGAATGCCGATCGAAATATCCGGACCGAGCGCATGAGCACGGTCACGCGCGAGCATCTCTAGCGTCTGCTGGAGCGTACTGTCGAGCGTCAGATGGATCGTCGCACCCGCCGGTGCTCCTGCAATCGCCTGATCGGTCGCATGCGGCGCCAGCAATGGCATCGGCTTGCGGCCGCGCGGCACGACTTCGGCTTTCGCATGCGCCGCGTCTTCCGGCGAAACGACCCCCTCCTCCACCATGCGATCGAGCACACGATCGCGCGCCCGTTGGGCTGCTGCCGGATAGCGATCGAGACGCCGCGTCTCCGGCGACTGCGGGAGTGCGACAAGCATCGCAGCTTCACCGAGCGAGAGGCGCTTCGGCTCCTTGCCGAAATAGGCAAAGGACGCCGCACGGATGCCTTCGAGATTGCCGCCGAACGGCGCAAGCGTGAGATAGAGATTGAGAATCTCGTCCTTCGACAGCTGCTGCTCGAGTTCGATCGCACGCGCGATCTGCCGCAGTTTCGCCGACACCGAGCGCTCGCGCCGTGGTTCCATCAGCCGCGCCAGCTGCATGGTGATAGTCGAGCCGCCGGAGACGATCTCGCCTTCGCTCGCGAGCTGCATCGCTGCGCGGCCGAGCGCGATCGGATCGACGCCATGGTGCGTCTGGAAGCGTTTGTCCTCGTAAGCGAATAGAAGCTTCAGGTACGTCGGATCGACGCTCTTCCTGGCATCGACCGGCAACCGCCAGCGGCCGTCTTCCATCGCATAGGCGCGCAGGAGCTTGTCGTTGCGATCGAGGATCACCGACGATACCTGACGCGCCTTCGCCAGCGGCAACGGGCCGAGCGATGCGATCCACAGTGCAGACGAACCGGCAAGCGCAAGCAGCGCGCAGCCGACGATGAGCAGCCCCCGCTTCACCCAAGACCAGCGGCCGCGTGTGGCCGCCGGTACCGTTATCGTCTCCGCATCACTCATTTCTTCGCCGGACTGATCTCGATCGTACCCGTGCCGGTGCGGCCATAGCGCGAGGGATTGTACATGTCCTCGACGTAGGCTTGCGGCAGCACATACTTGCCGGGCGAGACCGCGCGGACGATGTAGGCCACGGTGAAGACCGGGCTGTCATCGCTGCCGCGTTCGAACGCCGCATTGAACCGATCGTCGCGGAACTCGGCGTTCTGCGCGTCTTCGCCGTCCTCGATCCAGTCGAGCGTACCCGTGTCGCCGGAGGAGACGAGCTTCGGATTGTCGATCTCGAAGCCGGCCGGCAGATAATCGGCCACCATCACCTGACCGTATTCCGGCTTGGCTTCGGTGATCTTGAGCACGACCGCGAAGCGGTCGTTCTGCTTGGCCTTCGACGGATCGGCCGGCTTGCCGTCGAGCGTGAAGTAGTTGCGCTCGATCTTGAAGCCGTTCGACGCAGCCGGTTCCGGCGTCACCGGCGAGCCGGAGACCGACACCACTGCCTGCACCGGTGTGTCGCCGGTGTTGGTGATGCGCATCGGCTTTGCGGCAACATCGGATGCCTTGTAGCTGCGGTAGGTCGCAGCTTTCACCGCGCCACCGTCGATATCGAGCGAGATCGTGTTCGCCTCCTTCGACAGCGCACGGGCGGCAAGCACCATCCACGCGTTCTCTTGCGTCGAGGTGAACGACGAGAGACCCCGGGCCGCCTCGACCCGCTCGACCGCCGAGATCAGCGTCGCCTTCGGCGCATTGCCTTCGCTCGCGAGCGAAACCAGCGCTGCCGAGTCACGCAACGCCGAGCCGTAGTCGGTGCGGCCGAACTGCAGCGAAGGCTTCGGTGCGAGGCTGTCAACCGCCGCCGCATAGACCTTCTCGGCACGAACGCGGTCGCCGACGAGCGCGAGCGCGGCAGCAAGCTGCGCCTTCGCAATCGGCGTCGCCAGCTTATCGAGCTTGGTGTCGGCCAGATAACGCAGGTCGCCGATCGGTGCGACGCCGTTCTTCGCCAGCACGTAGAGGCCGTACGCCAGTTCGCGGCCGCCGTCCTTCTCCGGTTCGTCGGCATTCACCACCGCATTGCGGATACGATCGAGCGCAGTCTTGAACAGCACGTCGGGAATGACGAAGCCCTTCTCGCGCGCCCGCGTCAGGAAGTCGACCACATACGCGTCGAGCCAGGAGTCCTCGCCGCCGGCCGACCACAGACCAAACGAGCCGTTCGAGCCCTGCCGCGCAAGCAGCCGATCGATCGCATCCTTGATGCGCTGATCGACGGCCGTATCCATCGCCAGATGGTTTTCGGCCGCGAGATCGTTGACGTAGAGCAGCGGCATCGCGCGCCATGAGATCTGCTCGGAACAGCCGAATGGATAACGGTCGAGCGCCTTCAGGATTGTCGCCGCGTCGAGTGCCGACGACAGCCCCACCGAGAGCGATACCGCGCCCGTGCCCGGCACGAGGTCCGAGAACATATCGTTCGACAGCGTCAGGCTTTCACCCTTGGCCAAGGTCCGGATCGAGCGGCGAGCCAAAACCTGCGTCGCCGCCTTCACGTTCAGCGCGTACTGACGCTTCAGCGCGAGCCCGTTCGGGCCCTTGATGTCGACGTCGAGCTGCGCAGCACCTGCGGCCGTCGCATCCATCGTCAGCGCCACGGTCGTGCGCTGCTTGGCGGCGAGCCGCATGGAGGTCACCGGCTGACCGTTGAACTTCACCGGTCCCGTCGCCTTGACGCTGATCGAATAGTCGCCGGCTGGGCCTTCGACGTTGTCGAGATCCAGGTTCATGGTGCCGCGGTCGCCGTTGAGCAGGAAGCGTGGCAGCGTTGCCGTCAGCACCACCGGATCGCGTACCGTCACGTCGGTGTTGGCGCGGCCGACCTTCGTCGCCGACCAGGCTACCGCCATGATCCGCGCGGTGCCCGCGAACTCCGGAATCTCGAAGCTGATCCGTGCGGTGCCATCGGCGCCGACCGTGACGATGCCGGAATACAGCGCGAGCGGCTTCTGCGTCGGCGGACTTCCCTCGATCCCCGCGCTCGCAGCGTCGCCACCCGTGCGAATCTGGCCGCGCGTGCCCTGCATGCCATCGATCAGCTGGCCATAGAGGTCGCGGATTTCGG
>JBEIPX010000166.1:0-6714 GCA_040376815.1 Bradyrhizobiaceae bacterium | reverse complement strand
GGGCATGGACGCTCGGCAGGCAAGCCGCTCGCCACCATCGCCGATCTCGCCGACTGGACCGCGAAGCTGATCGCGGCAGCCGGGGCGACGAAGGCCAAGCTGATCGGCCACTCGATGGGATCGCTGATCGCGCTCGAGACCGCCGCGCGGCATCCGGACAAGGTCGCGGGTCTTGGTTTGATCGGAACGGCCGCCACGATGACTGTCGGCCCCGATCTGCTCAAGGCGGCCGAGGAAAACAATTACGACGCCATCGACATGGTGACGATCTGGGGTCTTGGCTTCCGCGCCGAGATCGGCGGCAACCTCGCGCCGGGGCTCTGGATGCACAGCGGCGCGCAGCGCGTGCTCGAGAAATGCAAGCCGGGCGTTCTGTTCACCGATCTTTTGGCCTGCAACAGCTATCAAGGTGCACTCGCCGCCGCCGCACAAATCAAGGTGCCGTCGACACTCGTGCTCGGCGAGCGGGATATGATGACGCCGCTGAAAGCCGGCCGCGCGCTTGCCGACGCGATTCCTCAATCAAAGACGGTGGTGTTGCGCGGCGCCGGCCATACCATGATGGTCGAGCGGCCCGACGAGGTGCTGGCGGCGTTGCAGTGAACCGGTCTGCCGATCTGCTGGTGGCGGAGGCAGGACTCGAACCTGCAACCAGACCGTTATGAGCGGCGAGAACGATAAACGAAACGCTGAGAACATTTGAGGAATGCGGCGACGATTGGTGACGTTTGGTTGCGCGTTCATTGTTTATCATTGGTTGGCTTCGTCAATGGATGCAGATGTTGTCGCCAGCATCGACCGTATGCCGCCCCGAAAGCGAATTTTCGCAAAAGCTGGCTGCATTTGAGGGGCAATTCACATTGTATGCCGATGATTCTCCACGTCGAACGAGGAACAAACTGTTTCTGGGACAAGTGGTTCGCAGGTCGGGTGCAATCGAGTAGCGACGCTGTGAATTCCCATCTGCCTTCTGCGTTGCATTCGGCTGCCTTGCGGGCGGCGGTGCGCCAGCATCTTGCGTAAGCAACTGATCCATGGCTTTCCATCGGGCTTTTGCTCGCTCCTCAATTGCGGACGTTGGCACTCCATCGCGGTTCATTTCGCAGTACGTCCGGGCGTCCATTTCTTGGTTGGTGCAAAGACCTTGCCATTGTGATTTTAACGCTGGGCGTTCGGGCGCGTACTGCGCGATATCACAGGGAACGGTTGGAAATGGTAGTGCCCCAGTGTTTTTTAGGCAGCGTTCCACCGTCGTTGGATTGAAAGTCGGATGAGTTTGCTGGGGGGTTGATGGCGAGGGCAGTCTCGCCACTGGAGGTGGACTAGCGGGTGTCTGAGGCGCAGCGACGGCACCGACATTTGTTGGCGTATTGGACGTTTGAATGTCGCCATTCAAATTTGTAGAGAACTGCCAATTGCACCCCGTCGGGGCACCCCCGGTCAAAACCTGCAAGCGCGCAATTTCTGTTTGGCTTTTTTCTATCGATCCAATTTTCTTTGTACTACTTAGACTGGAATTGTCTGGCCACGCCGGTGAACAGGTTAGCCAAATCGCATAGCGTACGGCCGTCCCGCAATTGTTGCGGACATGCTGCGTCCGACGAACCGTGTGGCGAGGCTTGGTAACCATCGGCTCGTCTGATTTCTCGCCTTCTGCAAATTGAACGCAGTTATGCGTTGCCGCAGCGTTGCTGATCGGTCCTATTGCAAGCAAGATCGTGGCAAATGCCAATAACAGTCTCATTTTGCGTATCCAACTCGTTCATTTCCGGTTTCGACACGGGCAACGATTCTCCCCACAATGCACGATGCTAACGCGCGTGACGGCTGGAGCCAATTCCCAGTTCGGCCTGCCAAAAGCTACACCATCTCGCCAACGAACCCTTCGGACATACCGCCGAAGTTCGATAGCGATCAGTGAATTCATGTTGGCTGGCTGTTCACGGGGATTGTCTGGCCAGCGATGAATGCAATTGCGCTCACCCGCAAATTTGTAATCGCCGAGTCGTAATGCGATTTGACGCGATGGAAACAGTGCCGAATGCTCGGACCGCCGCCTGACAAGCCGCGTGCGGTTTCATTGGTTGAAGAGAAAGCGAGGCTGCAAAAGGCCTCGCAAGTCATTGAAGGGCATGGTGGGCCCGGCAGGACTCGAACCTGCAACCAGACCGTTATGAGCGGTCGGCTCTAACCATTGAGCTACAGGCCCTGCCTGGCTCGCATGGCGCAGCAGCAGGTTCCGTTCCCATACAATGCAGTGTGACGGCGGGCAATCCGCAAACGGCCGGCGGGCGCGGTTATGCGGTCGCGAGTTGCATCCGCTGCCGTGCGCGCATGATCAGCAGAACCGCGATCATGATGTTCAGCAGGTTCCAGGCGACGCCGTTGAGGAATGCCATCGCGTAGGAGCCGCTGTGGTCGAAGATCAGTCCCGACACCCAGCCGCCGAGCGACATGCCGACGATCGAGGCTGAAATCACGATGCCGATCCGGGTCGCGGCTTCGTTCGCCGGCATCGATTCACGCACGATGATCGCGTAGCTCGGCACGATGCCGCCCTGGAACAGGCCGAACATCGCCGAGATCAGATAGAGCGACGTCAGGCTGTCGAAGAAGATGTAGAACACCAGCGAGAAGCCCTGCGCCATCGATCCGATCAACAGCGTCTTGAGCCCGCCGATCCGATCCGCGAGATAACCCGAGGCGATGCGGCTGACGATGCCGAGCCCCAGCATGATCGAAAGCATCTCGGCGCCGCGCGCGACGCCATAGCCGAGATCGCCGCAATACGCGACGATATGGACCTGCGGCATCGCCATCGCCACGCAGCAGGCAATCGCCATGATGCTGAGGATTACCGTCAGAGCATTCACGCTCAGCCTGAGATCGACTTTCGGCGCAACAGCGGCTGCATGCACCCGCGCAGCGCCGCCGCGCAGTCTCAGCCACAAAACAAACAGCGCCGTGACCATGATCGCGGTCGAGGCGATCGCAACGGCGGCGATCGTGTACCGCCACCCGCTGCTGCTCATGCCGCGTTCGACGATCGTCGGCCAGATCGCGCCGCCGACATAGTTGCCGCTGGCGACGATCGCCATCGCCAGGCCGCGGCGGCGTTCGAACCAGTGAGAGGCCTCCGCCATCAATGGCGCGAAGGTCACGGCCGAACCCAAGCCAACGGCCACGTGGCAGAGATTGAATTGCCAAAGCGCGGTGGACGCAGCGGCGCCCATGTAACCGATGAAGAAAATCGCCGTTCCGAGCGCGATCGCTTTGACGATGCCCAACCGGTCCGAGACTTTGCCGAGCAGTATGGCCCCGGACCCGAAGCCGACCATGCAAGCCGTGAAGGCGAGCGACGCATCGGCGCGCGTGGCGGCGAATTCCGCCTGCACCACGGGCAGCACGACCACCACCGCCCACATGCCGACACTGCCGACGGAGCCGATGATCAAGGCAAGGGCGAGCCTGATCCACGCATCGCGGGAGTCGGGCTGGAAAGTAGTGGCTGGGAAGAAGGAATTGCTGGAATCCGGCACGGTTGCAGCGTCTCTCTTGCGCACGTCCGGGTCAACCCCGCCCAAAACATGAGCAGCTATGCGTCTTGTCGGCGGAATTCCGGCCGCCGAAGGCCCGGGTTAACCCTTTGCTAACCATAAACCGGGCAAATTTTGCCGGGTGAAGTCGAGTGTCGTCGGTCGTGCAGAACGGGAGGGAAAAGCCCCGTGGAAGCCAGCGCGGTACCTCACTTTCGTGGCGGCGGCCCGCAAGCCGCCGCGGCGGCCTTTTCCGGCCGTGAGCGTCATGCGCGAGGGGAAGCGGCGACGATGGTGGATGTAACGGCGGGCCAGGGCGCCAGTTCTAGCAATCTCGGCATACCAAGCCTCAGCGACTTCGGAGCGATGCTGAAACGCGGCGATATCGCGCTCGCCATCGGCATCCTGGTGATTCTCGCGGTGCTGATCGTCCCGCTGCCGGCGATCATCCTCGACCTGTTTCTGGCGATCTCGATCACGCTGTCGATCCTGATCCTGATGACGGCGCTGTTCATCCAGACGCCGATCGAATTCTCCGCCTTCCCGACCGTGCTGCTGATCTCGACGATGCTGCGGCTGTCGCTGAACCTGGCATCGACCCGCCTCATCCTGGCGAAGGGCCACGAAGGCACCGCCGCCGCCGGTCACGTCATCGAGGCGTTCGGCAATCTGGTGATGGGTGGCAACTTCGTCATTGGCATCATCGTTTTTGCCATTCTCGTCATCGTCAACTTCGTCGTCATCACCAAGGGTTCGGGCCGCATCGCCGAAGTCGCGGCACGCTTTGCCCTGGACGCGATGCCCGGCAAGCAGATGGCGATCGACGCCGATCTTTCCGCCGGCCTGATCGACGAGAAAACCGCGAAGGAACGCCGCAAGCTGCTGGAGGACGAAAGCGGCTTCTTCGGCGCGATGGACGGCGCCTCGAAGTTCGTGCGCGGCGATGCCGTCGCCGGACTTCTGATCGTTTTCATCAACATCATCGGCGGCATCATCATCGGCGTCGCGCAGATGAACATCAGCTTCGCCGATGCCGCGAAGACCTATACGCTCCTGACCGTCGGCGACGGCCTCGTCACGCAAATTCCCGCACTGATCGTCTCGACCGCAGCCGGCCTTCTCGTCTCCAAGGCCGGCGTCACCGGCGCCGCCGACAAGGCGCTGGTGAAGCAGTTTACCGGCTATCCGCAGGCGCTCGGCATGTCGGCCGCGGTGATGTTGATCCTGGGCCTGCTGCCCGGCATTCCGATGCTGCCGTTCCTGCTGCTCGGCGGCGGCGCCGGTGCGCTTGCGTTCTACGCTCGCCAATACAAGCACACCGCAAAGGTCGAGGAAGCAGCGGCCGCAGCCGCCGCTCCGGAGGCTGCAGCAGCGGCCGCGGCCGCGGCCGAAGAACCTATCTCGGCCGCGCTGAAGATCGACGATCTCAAGATCGAACTCGGCTACGCGCTGTTGCCGCTGGTCAACGGCCCGGACGGCACCGATCGCCTGACCGAACAGATCAAGGCGCTGCGCCGCTCGCTGGCGATGGAGATGGGCTTCGTGATGCCTTCCGTGCGCATTCTCGACAACGTACAGCTCGAGGCGAACACCTACGTCATCAAGATCAAGGAGGTCGATGCAGGCACCGGCCGCATCTGGCCGAACCAGTACATGGTCATGGACCCGGGCGGCAACCAGGTCGACCTGCCGGGCGTCCACACAACCGAACCGACCTTCGGCCTGCCTGCGACGTGGGTCGACGGCGTGCTGAAGGAGGAAGCTTCGGTCAAGGGCTACACGGTCGTCGATTCCGCGACCGTCCTGTCGACCCATCTGACCGAGTTGCTGAAGGCCAACGTCTCCGACCTGCTGTCCTACGGCGAGGTGCAGAAGCTGTTGAAGGACCTGCCGAAGGAGCAGGGCGAACTCGTCAAGGACATCGTGCCGGGCCAGATCACGGCGTCGGGCATCCAGCGCGTGCTGCAGCTCCTGCTCGCCGAGCGCATCTCGATCCGCGATCTGTCGACCATTCTCGAAGGCGTTGCCGACGCGCTGGCGTTCTCGCGCAATCCCTCGATCATCGTCGAACATGTGCGTGCACGTCTCGCCCGCCAGATCTGCGCGCAGAACACCTCGCACAACGGCTACCTGCCGCTGATCGCCATGTCGGCGAAGTGGGAGCAGGCTTTCGCCGAGTCGCTCGTCGGCAACGGCGAGGATCGTTCGCTGGCAATGCAGCCCTCGAAGCTGTCGGAATTCATGACCATCGTGCGCGATCGTTTCGAGCAGGCGGCGCGCGAAGGCGAAGCGCCGGTGCTGGTCACCTCGGCGACGATCCGGCCGTTCGTCCGCTCGCTGGTGGAACGATTCCGCTCGCAAACGACTGTTATGTCGCAGGCGGAAATCCACCCGCGGGCAAAGCTCAAGACCGTCGGCAGTATCTGACAGGTCGGCCGGCACAGCTTTGCGAGCGCTCGCTGAGCCCCTCGCAAGCGATTGATATTGCTGGCATTTACAGAGCGCCCGCTGTTGCGCCCAAGCAACAAGCAATCGCTATAACGGCACCATCACACCTTATCACGTCAATGTGAGGCCCCCTTCGGAACCGGGGCCCGCCTTCCTACGTTTTTGATGCAAGACGCGCTTTGAACCTGCCGCCGGAGGCATTCGACCAACCTCCGTGCAGCCGATTTAAAAGCGGCAGGAGGCGTAAAATGAACCATTCGATTTACAGTGCGGATCGGACGACCCACTTGAAGATCGTTGTGGTTGCGCTTGTGGCGGCGATTGCCGTTGCGGGCATTGGCATCACAGCACGTGTGAACTCCGACGACGGATTGACTCAGACCGCCCGCGTCACCAGCCCGGGCGTCGTGAAGGCCGGCAAGCCGGTCGTGATCACCGAGTCCGGTAATTCGGTGATCCGCTAACGCAAGGAATTGACGAATTCATACGGCTCTTCCACCAGCCCCCCGAAGTCGCCGTGTGAGTAACTGGAGACCCCAGTAGACCCCAAGTAGACGACCCCCAAGTTGACTCTACGGAAAACGCCCGCTCCCCACGGGCGTTTTCTTTTTTGAGTGCATGCGGGACATTCACTCCCGTCATTGCGAGGCGCGGCGCTGTCGCATCCTCCCTCGTCATTCCGGGGCGCGCGTTCTTCACGCGCGAACCCGGAATCCATCTCTCAGCACAT